>NZ_DASQPW010000140.1:0-2402 GCF_035643755.1 Stackebrandtia sp.
CACCGCGGCCGACAACCGGCCCGCCAGCTCGGTGAGCGCGGAGCGCTCGGTCTCGGCGCGGTCCCGCGCGGCGGCGACCCGCGCGGTGTCGCGCTCGAGCTCGCGGCGGGACCGGGCCGAGGCGTCGGCGTCGGTGCTGCGCAAGCGTTCCAGCTCGTGCAGCAGGGTCAGGTAGGTGCCGTCGCTCATGCCGGGAGCTCCTCGAATTCCCGCCCCGGTCTCACGAAGGGGACACACAGCCGGGTGGTGTTGTCGTGCCGGTCGATGAGAAGCGCGCGGTTGGCGCGCGGCTCGTACTCGCTGTTGATGTCGCCGATGAACGACCCGATCTCCTTGCCGCGCACGTTGAGCAGCATCAGACAGGCGACGTCCTCGCGGTTGCCGCTGCCGCCGATGTCCTCGATGAAGCGCTGCGCGCCGCGCCACCAGCCCAGCAGGTGGACGCCGCGTCCCGGTCCCTGTTTCAGGAGGATGCGCAGCTGGGCGAGCCCGGTGGCGCCGAGCACGGGTCCGCAGGCGTCGCCGCCGAACACGACGAGGTAGGTGGGGCGGTCGGGGGAGTTCTGTTCGGCCAGGCCGCGCACCTGGGCGGCCAGGTCGCGGGGCGGCACCACCACGTGGTGATGCCCGGCCTCGGCCAGGGCCTCGGCGGTGGCGTCGACGACGGCGTCGGCCTGGGCGACCATCGCGGCCAGCACGAAGACGGCGCGCTCGGGCTGGTGCTGGCGGGCCAGGCTGAGGGTGGCGGCGTGCAGCACGTCGGCGCCGACGGTGGAGGTGCCGAGCACGGCGAGGTGGCGTCCAGGCACGGCGTCCAGATCGCATGCGACGGTGGAGATCGCGACGTCGACGGCGCGGCCCACCAGGGCGCTGGTGCGCCGCCCGCCCGGGGCCAGGCGCGCGAAGTCGGGGCTGGCGTCCAGGTGCTGCTCGGCGTACCCCGCGAAGACCGTGGGTCGGGGCGCGGTGGCGTCGCGGCGCTCCCACAGCTCGCGGCGCAGGCCGTGCAGCAGCTCGGGATCGGCGGTGGCGTCGGGGAAGTTGATCGGGCGGTTGAAGCCCTCGGCGCCACCCGACGGGTTCACGATGGCCTGTCCGATGGTGATCGACTCGGCGGCCTCGTTGAGGTGGTGGAGGATGCGCTTGGCGCCCGGCAGCGCGACGCGCATCGGGAACTGCCCGAATATCGAATCGGTCTTGGCGTACAGCGCCTCGATGCCCGAGATGGTCTGGCTGGCCAGCACCAGGTGGATGCCGTACGAGCGGCCCTTGCGGGCCAGCTCCTCCAGGTGCGCCACGGCGGTGCGGGCCAGGCGGTCGTTGCCCGCGAACAGCACGTGGAACTCGTCGATGACGGCCAGGACGCGCGGGTAGTCCTCCGCGGGCTGGGCGGTTCGCAGGTCGGCGAGCTTCGTGACGCCGACCCGCTTCATGGCCGCGGCGCGGCGGTTCAGCTCGGTGCGCAGCTCCGCCAGCACGGCGACGCCGTACTCGCGGTCGGACTCCACGCCGACGGCGCGCACGTGCGGAATCCAGGTGGCGTCGTGGGCCGAGGGCGTGAACTCGGTGAAGGACACGCCCTCCTTGAAGTCCAGCAGGTACATGGCGAGCTCGCGCGGCCCGTACCGCGCGGCGAGTCCATACAGGACGTCCAGCAGGAACACCGTCTTGCCGCCGCCGGTGCGCCCGCCGATCAGCCAGTGGGGTGTGGCGTCGTCGAACGACAGCTCGACCTCGCCGCGCGAGTCGCGTCCCACGCCGGTGGTCAGCCCGTGCAGGCTCGACCCCTCCCACAGCCGCGGCGGAATCAGCGCGGGCATGCCCACCGCCCGGTCGGCCCGATGCCGCTCGCCCAGCGCCTCGTACACCCCGCGCGTCAACAGCGGGGGCGGTGGCGGGTCGAACTCCACGGGCGCGGGAATCCCGCCCACCCGATGCGTCCCGTCGCCGTCGTCCACTGTGACGTACGTCGCGTTGTCGATGGCGGGCAGCTGTTCGCGCGAGTGCCGCGGCGACCACCCCGCCAACACCAGGTGCGTGCGCCCGTGCGGCCCCGCGTGCGCCAGCGCCGCGATCCGCCCCGTCACCGCCCGCGACAGCCCCGGCGGCAGCCCGCCCACCACGACCAGGTGAAAGGGCACCTCGCCCGCCCCGTCGTGCCGCGCCTGCTGCGCCCGCCTCACATGCGCCTCGGCGGCGTCCAGCGCCTCCGCCAACCCGGCCGTGTCGGTCGCGGTCGGCGCCGCGATCCCCGCCGCCACCAACGGCGCGCACCCCGTGAACGTCTGCCCCAGCGTCACGCAATCCACAAGCGACACTTCCAGTCGCGGCACGCTCCCCAACGCCCGCAACAACACCGACTGCAACACCCCCGCCACCCGCGGATCCGACGCGTCCCCGTC
>NZ_DASQPW010000141.1:0-17735 GCF_035643755.1 Stackebrandtia sp.
CGGTGGCGCGTCAGCGCCAATAAGCTGCGCATCATGCGGTTCATTCTGGCTTCGGCCTCACCCGCCCGGCGCGCCTTCCTGAACGCCGCCGGTTTCCACCCCGAAATCATCGTGTCCGGCGTGGACGAGTCCGTGGTCGAGGAATCCTCGGCGGGCCGTCTGTGCCGGGCGCTGGCCAAGCTCAAGGCCAAGGCGGTCGCGGCCACCCTCACCGGCGACGCCTACATCCTGGGCTGCGACTCGGTTCTGGAGTTCGACGGCCAGGTGCACGGCAAACCCGCCGACCCCGAGACCGCCGTGGCGCGCTGGAAGGCGATGCGCGGCAAGTCCGGGATCCTGCACACCGGCCACTGCCTCATCGACACCTCCCACGACCGCCGCCTGATCCGCTCGTCGTCGACCAAGGTGCACTTCGCCGACATCACCGACCGCGAGATCGCCGACTACGTGACCACCGGCGAGCCCGAGAAGGTGGCCGGTGCCTTCACCATCGACGGCATCGGCGCCCCGTTCATCGAGCGCATCGAGGGCGACCACGGCACCGTCGTCGGCGTCTCCCCTCCCCTGCTGCGCCAGATGTTCACCACCTGGGGCGTCCCGCTGTCGCAGGTGTGGAACACCGAGCCGGCGTGACCGCTCGGCGGCTCTATCGTTGAGCCACTGAGGAACGAGGAGGCAAGCCGTGAACGACACCGTGCGGGAGCACCCGCTGAAGGGCGAGTTCGACACCGCCACCGCCCAGTGGCAGCGCACGTCCAATTTGGATGGAACACCGGGGCGGCTGGAGATCGGCTTCGCCGACAACGACCTGGTGGCGCTGCGCTACGCCGACGAGCCGGACGGCACCATCCTGATCTACACCCCCGCGGAGTGGGACGCGTTCGTCGCCGGGGTGAAGGACGGCGAGTTCGACATCGAGGTGCTGGAGGACGACGCCCGCAAGGCCGAGGCTCGGGCCGAGGACCAGTAGACGCGAGACGTCCCCGAGACCTCGTCGGGTCTCGGGGACGTCTCCTCCCTTCGGCGGGCCGGTCTACGAGGCGGACCTGGCGAACTTGCGCCCGGACCAGAAGACCAGCAGGATCATCAACGCGCCCAGGAACACCCCGGCCTGCCACACCGCGGGGTTCGACAGGTCACCCACGAACAGGGCGCGCGCGGCGTCCACCGCGTAGGCGAACGGGTTGAACTTGGCGACGGTCTTCAGCCAGTCCGGGGCCAGCGCCATCGGCAGCATGATGCCCGACAGCAGCAGCACCGGCTGGGTGATCGTGTTGAGCAGCGGCGCCAGGGCGTCCTCGCTCTTGAGCACGATCGCCACTCCGTAGGACGCGGCCGACAGCGCCAGGCCGATGACCAGGACGATCGCCAGCATGAGCACCAGGCCGCCCCAGTTGATGGTGAGCCCGGCGATCGGGGCCGACAGCAGCACGAGCACCACCGCCTGGAAGATCAGCGTGGACACGTCCCGCATCGACCGCCCCAGCAGCAGGGCGAAGCGGCTCACCGGGGTCACCCGCATCCGCTCGATGACGCCCTCGCGGATCTCGGCGATCAGGCCGAAGCCGGCGAACAGGGTCCCGAACATCGCCATCATGATGACGAGCCCGGGTACGAAGGTCTCCATGGCGCCGTTGGAGAAGCCCGGCATTCCCTTCGGCAGGTTGTTCAGCAGGGGTCCAAAGAGGATCAGGTAGTACAGCGGCTGGATCAGCATGATGAAGATCCAGGTGGGCTGCCTCATCACCAGCCCCATCTGTCGCTTGTAGATCAACCAGGTGTCGCGGAGCAGCTTCATGACTTGTCCTCCCGAAGAGAGCGCCCGGTCTGCTTCAGGAAGACGTCGTCCAGGCTGGGTCGGTGCAGTTCGATGGACGACGGCGCGATGTCGGCGCCGTCCAGGGTGCGCAGGATGTCGGGGACGGCGGCCGAGCCGTCGTCCACGTACAGCCGCAGGGTCACCGCGCCGGTGGTGTCCGGCTCGCCGGCCTCGACCTCGCGGACGAATTCCTTGGGCCGCAACAGCTCCGACGCGTCGTCGGCGCGGCCGTTGACGCCGATGGCCACGATGTCGCCGGCGATCTGGCGCTTCAGGTCGATCGGGGTGCCCTCGGTGACGATCTCGCCGTTGTCGATGATGGCCAGCCGGTCGCACAGCGCGTCGGCCTCGTCCAGGTAGTGCGTGGTCAGGAAGATCGAGGTCCCCCGTTCGCGCAGCTTGCGGACCTCCTCCCACATGTGGGCCCGGGACTGCGGGTCCAGCCCGGTGGTGGGTTCGTCCAGGAACAACACCTTCGGGCGGTGGACGCTGCCCAGCGCCACGTCGAGGCGGCGGCGCTGCCCGCCCGAGTAGGTCTTGCACTTGCGGTCGGCGAAGTCGGTCATCTCGAAGGCCTCGATGACCTCCTGGGCGCGCGTCTTGCACTCGGACTTGGGCATCTCGTACAGGCGGCCCTGCATCACCAGCTCCTCGCGGGCGGTCACCTCACCCCAGGTGCCGCCGGACTGGCCGACGTATCCGATCTGGTGCCGCACCTCGGCGGACTGCTTGCGCAGATCGAAGCCCGCGACCATCGCGGTGCCCCCGCTGGGTTCCAGCAGGGTCGACAGCATGCGCAGGGTGGTGGTCTTTCCCGCGCCGTTGGGGCCGAGGAAGCCGAAGATCTCGCCCTCCTTGACCACCAGGTCGACACCGCGGACGGCCTCGACCTCCTCCTTCTTTTGGCGGCTGCGGTAGGTCTTTCGCAGGCCGGCCGTCTCGATCAACATGGGGGAACTTCCCTCTCCTTCGATGACATCACTGAGACGTCATTGCGTTCGCGAGCGACAGTACACCATCGGGCGGACAATAATCAACTCGAATTAATCCGACGGTGCTCGCGACCGTTTTGTCCGCGAATTAGCCGTACCGGCGTACTAAGTATCTCGACACCCGGGTGCCGATGCTTAGTCAACGGCGACTATGATTGACGTCATGTGGACGACGCGATTGCTGATCCTGGGCCTGGTGCGGTGGCTCCAGCCGGTGCACGGCTACATGGTCAAACGCGAGCTGATGTCGTGGGGCGTGCAGGACTGGGCGAAGATCCGCACCGGCTCGATCTACCACGCGCTGAAGCGGCTGGCCGCCGACGACTGCCTCGAGGTGGTGTCCACCGAGCAGGTGGACGGGCGCCCGGCGCGCACCAGCTACCGGATCACGGCCAAGGGCGAGAAGGAGTTCCACTCCACGCTGCGCGAGAAGCTGTGGGGCATGGAGTTCACGGTCGACCCGTTCTGGGTGGCCTGGAGCTTCTTTCCCACCCTGACGCCGCGTGAGGGCGCCGCCATGCTGCGCAACCGCGCCAGTCTGCTGCGCGAGACCCACACCGAGGTCGCGAAGTTCCTCGAGGTCGCCCAGAGCGGCAATCCCGCGCGGGAGACCTTCCTGCCCGAGCACGTCCGCGAATCGCTCGTGTTCAAGCAGGAGACCCTCGAGCTCAACATCAGGTGGTGCGAGCGGCTGGCCAAGCGGGCCGACGCCGGCGAGCTGAACTTCGGCGACGCCGTCGACCTCGACGAGGCAGCCGCCAGGCACTGGCGCGACCACATCGAGAACCTGGACGGCCAGGGCAGGCGCAAGGACGGCGGCGACCAGGAAGACTAGCGCCGATTCGTCTAGTGCATGGAGTGGACCACCGCGTGGCCCTTGCCCCTGCCGATCATCCACTTGTTGACCGGCGTGGTGATGACGAAGGCCAGCGCCAGCGATACCGCCAGCGAGATCCAGAACAGGGCGCTGGTCAGGCCCGCCGTCATGGCGCCGGGGATGAGCACCATGCCCGCGTTGTCGATGATCTCCATGACGATGATGGAAACGGTGTCGGCGGCCAGCGCCACCTTCACCATCTGTCCAAGGGTGAGGCCTGCGGAACGGACGCCCCACATGGTCAGCGAGTAGCCGAAGACGAAGGCCAGGGCGGTCGAGGCGACCACGGTGGTGGCGTTGTGCCAGCCCAGCGCGGTGCCAAGCACCATTCCCAGCACCTCGCCGATGGCGCAGCCGGTGAGGCAGTGCAGGGTGGCCTGGGCGGCCATCCTCCAGCTGGCGGGTCCGGGGCGGTGATGGGCGTGCGAGGTGTGCGTCATGCCGACGACGATATACCCCCTAGGGGTATCAGTCAAGCCTCGGCGATGCGGCCCCGGTCACCCATCCATCGATGGGCGTCGTGATCAATGGGGCGATTAGACTCCTTGCGGGCCGTAGCCAAAGGAGGAGACACACGTGCGCAAGGTGCTGATAGCCAACCGAGGCGAGATCGCCACGCGGGTGATCCGCGCGTGCGGCGACGAGGGCCTGGCCAGCGTCGCCGTCTACGCCGACTCGGACCGCGACGCGCCCCACGCGCGCATGGCCGACGAGGCCTACGCCCTGGACGGGGCCAGCGCGGCCGACACCTACCTGCGTTTCGACAAGCTGCTGGACGTCGCCGCGCGCTCGGGCGCCGACGCCGTGCACCCCGGATACGGCTTCCTGTCGGAAAACGCCGACTTCGCCGCCGCCGTCATCGACGCCGGCCTCACCTGGATCGGTCCCACCCCGCAGTCCATTCGCGACCTCGGCGACAAGGTGACCGCCCGCCACATCGCCGCCCGCGCGGGCGCGCCCCTGGTGCCCGGCACCGCGGAGCCGGTGTCCGGGTCCGACGAGGTGCTGGCCTTCGCCGACGAGCACGGCCTCCCCGTGGCCATCAAGGCCGCCTTCGGCGGCGGCGGGCGCGGCCTCAAGGTGGCCCGCGACCGCGCCGAGATCCCCGCGCTGTACGACTCGGCGGTGCGCGAGGCCGAGGCCTCCTTCGGGCGCGGCGAGTGCTTTGTGGAGCGTTACCTGGACCGCCCCCGCCACGTCGAGGCCCAGGTGCTGGCCGACACCCACGGCAACGTGATCGTGGTCGGCACCCGCGACTGCTCGCTGCAACGCCGCCACCAGAAGCTGGTCGAGGAGGCGCCCGCGCCGTTCCTGTCCGACGAGCAGCGCGCCACCATCCACTCCTCCGCCAAGGCGATCTGCCGCGAGGCCGACTATCACGGCGCCGGCACCGTGGAGTTCCTCGTCGGGACCGACGGCACCATCTCCTTCCTGGAGGTCAACACCCGGCTCCAGGTGGAGCACCCGGTCAGCGAGGAGACCACCGGGCTGGACCTGGTGCGCGAGCAGTTCCGCATCGCGCGCGGCGACAAGCTCGGCCACGACGCCGATCCCGCCCCGCGCGGCCACTCCATCGAGTTCCGCATCAACGGCGAGGACCCGGGGCGCGGCTTCCTGCCCGCCCCCGGCACGGTCACCGCGCTGCGGCTGCCCACCGGCCCGGGCGTGCGCGTCGACACGGGCATCGAGGCGGGCTCGGTGATCGACGGCAGCTTCGATTCCCTGCTGGCCAAGGTGATCGTCACCGGCGGCACCCGCGCCGAGGCCCTCCAGCGCTCCCGCCGGGTGCTGGACGAGCTCGAGGTCGAGGGCATGGCCACGGCGCTGCCCTTCCACCGCGCCGTGGTGCGCGACGAAGCCTTCACCCGCGAGCCCTTCACCGTCCACACGCGATGGATCGAGACCGAGTGGGACAACACGGTTCCCGCCTTCGCCGGCGGGGCCGAGCCCGGCGAGGCGGAGGAGCGCGAACGCGTCGTCGTCGAGGTGGGCGGCAAGCGGCTCGAGGTGAGCCTGCCCGCCGGTTTCGGCGGCGCGACGGCGTCCGGGAGCGCCACGAGGGCGCCGAAGCGGGGCGGCAAGCGCAGCCACGCCGCGGCCGTCGGCGGCGACGCCCTGGTGTCCCCGATGCAGGGCACGGTGGTCAAGGTCGCCGTGGGCGACGGCCAGACGGTCGCCGAGGGCGACACCATCGTGGTGTTGGAGGCCATGAAGATGGAGCAGCCGCTCACCGCTCACAAGGCGGGCACCATCACCGGGCTGTCGGCGGCGGTCGGCGACGTGGTGGGCGCCGGTGCGGCGCTTTGCGAGATCAAGGACTGACCACCTATAGTTCCCGGGTGCGTTTTCTTGACGGGGAAGTTCCGCGGCACGACCTGACCTACGCGGACGTGTTCATGGTCCCGGCCCGCTCGGCGGTGACCTCGCGGCTCGCGGTCGATCTGTCCACTTCGGATGGAAGCGGCGCGACGATCCCGATCATCGCCTCCAACATGACGGCGGTGGCCGGGCGCCGGATGGCCGAGACCCTGGCGCGGCGCGGCGGCATCACCGTCATCCCCCAGGACATCCCCTTGGACGTGGTGGCCGAGGTGGTCGACTGGGTGAAGCGCCGCCACACCGTCTACGACACCCCGCTCACGCTCACGGGCGACCGCACCGTGGGCGACGCCCTGGCCCTGCTGCCCAAGCGCGCCCACGGCGCCGTGATCGTCGTCGACGACGACCGCCCGATCGGCGTGGTCACCGAGACCGACTGCGCCGGGGTGGACCGCTTCGCTCAGGTGCGCCACGTCGCCTCCACCGAGCTGTTGACCATTCCGGACGGCCTGGAGCCGTCGGCGGCGTTCGATCGCCTGCACGGCGCGCACCGCAAGCTCGCGCCCGTGGTGGACGCCGAGGGCCGCCTGGTCGGCATCCTCACCCGCCCCGGCGCGCTGCGCACCACCCTGTACTCCCCCAACATCGACGCCAAGGGACGGCTGCGGATCGCCGCGGCCATCGGCATCAACGGCGACGTGTCCGCCAAGGCCGCCAACCTGGTCGACGCCGGGGTGGACCTGCTGGTGGTCGACACCGCGCACGGCCACCAGGAACGCATGCTGGAGGTGCTGCGCACCGTGCGCCGCGTCGCGCCCGACACCCCGATCGCCGCGGGCAACGTGGTGACCGCCCAGGGCGTGGCCGACCTGGTGGACGCCGGTGCCGACATCGTCAAGGTCGGCGTGGGCCCGGGCGCCATGTGCACCACCCGCATGATGACCGGCGTGGGCCGCCCGCAGTTCTCGGCGGTCCTGGAATGCGCCGCCGAGGCCCGCCGCCTCGGCCGACACACCTGGGCCGACGGCGGGGTGCGCCACCCGCGCGACGTCGCGCTGGCCCTGGCCGCCGGTGCGTCCAATGTGATGATCGGCTCCTGGTTCGCCGGCACCTACGAGTCGCCCGGCGACCTGCGCCGCGACGCCGACGGCAAGCCGTACAAGGAGAACTTCGGGATGGCCTCGGCCCGCGCCGTGCGGCTGCGCACCGCCACCGACAGCGCCTACGAGCAGGCCCGCAAGGCGATCTTCGAGGAGGGCATCTCGACGTCGCGCATGTACCTCGACCCGGCGCGCCCGGGCGTCGAGGACCTCCTCGACTCGATCATCGCCGGGGTCCGCAGCGCCTGCACCTACGCCGGTGCCTCCACACTGGAGGAATTTCGCGAGCGCTCGGTCGTCGGCGTCCAGTCCGCCGCGGGCTTCACCGAGGGCGCCCCGCTGTCGGACTGGTGACTCACTCGAACTCGTGCTGCATGAGCTGCCGCGCGGCCTCGGCGAGCGAGCCCGACAGCGACGGGTAGATGGTGACGGTCTGGGCCAGCTGCTCCACGGTCAGGTGGTGCTGGATCGCCAGGGAGATCGGCAGGATCAGCTCGCTGGCCTTGGGCGCCACCACGACCCCGCCCACCACCAGGCCGGATGCCGGGCGGCAGAACACCTTCACGAAGCCGTCCGAGAAGCCCGACATCTTGGCGCGGGCGTTGCCCTCCAGGGGAAGCATCACGGCGCGGGCCGGTACCCTACCGGTGTCCACATCGTCCTGTGTGGCGCCGACGGTGGCCAGCTCGGGATCGGTGAAGACGTTGGCGGCCACGGTCTTCAGCTGGAGCGGCTTGACGGGCTCGCCCAGCGCGTGCCAGATCGCGATGCGGCCCTGCATGGCCGCCACCGAGGCCAGCATCTGGGTGCCGGTGACGTCACCGGCGGCGTAGATGCCGGGCACGTTGGTGCGCGACACCCGGTCGGTCTCGATGAAGCCCCAGTCGTTGAGCCGCACGCCCGCGGCGTCCAGGCCGAGGTCGGCGGTGTTGGGGATCGAGCCGACCGTCATGAGCGCGTGGCTGGCCTCGATCACCCGGCCGTCGGCGAGCTCGGCGGTGACGCCCTCGCCGGTGTTGGTGACCCGCTCGGCGCGCGCGTTGGGCAGCACCGTCATGCCGCGGTCGCGAAACACCGACTCGATGACGCGCGCGGCGTCGGGGTCCTCGTGCGGCAACACGTGGTCCCTTGAGGACACCAGCGTGACGTCGACGCCCATCGCCTGGTACGCCGAGGCGAACTCGGCGCCGGTGACGCCCGAACCCACCACGATCAGCCTCTCGGGCAGCTCCTCCAGGTCGTAGACCTGGCGCCACGACAGCACCCGCTCCCCGTCGGGGCGGGCGGTGGGCAGGATGCGCGGGGTGGCGCCGGTGGCCAGCAGCACCACGTCGGCGTCCATGTCGTAGACCTCGCCGTCCAGCGGGCGGACGCGCACGGTGTGGCTGAAGCCGGAGGTCTCCCCGCTCAGCCAGGCCCGGCCGGTGATGTACTCCACACCGACCTTCACCAACTTGTTACAGATGTCCCCGGACTGTTGCAGGGCAAGCATTTTGACGCGGTCGTGCACCAGCTGGGCGTCGACCGTGATGCTCGACGCGTTCACGCCGAGCTGCGTGGCGTCCAGCATCGCGGTGCGCACCGTGGAGGAGGCGATGAAACTCTTGGAGGGAACGCAATCGCTGAGCACGCAGGCGCCGCCGGCCCCGGTCTCCTCCACGAGGGTGACCTCGGCGTCCAGCTGGGCGGCCACCAGCGCCGCCTCATAACCGGCGGGTCCGCCTCCAATGATCACGATGCGCGACACGGGATACCTCTGTCTTTCCCCTAAATAACGGCAACTTGATGGGACAACACGCTGCGCTGAGATTGTCCACCACGTTATCGTTCAATGGTGCAGCTATACGCCGCCTATGGTTCAAATCTAGATCCCGGACGCATGAGGGCCACCTGTCCGCGCTCCCCCCTGGTGGGCACCGGGTGGCTGGAGGGTTGGCGCCTCACCTTCGGGGGCCGGGAACTCGGCTGGGAGTCCGTCGTCGCCACCGTCGTGGAAGACCCCGGACAGCGCACCTTCGTGGCGCTGTATGACGTGGAGGGCAGCACCGACGCGGGCACCCTGGACGACCTCGAGGGCGCCACGGGTGGGGTGTATCGCCGCATCCACACCACGGTGGCGACCCTGGACGGCGACATGCCGGTGTGGCTGTACGTCTTCGACGGCTACGAGGGCGGCGTGCCCACCTCGTGGTACCTGTCGGAGCTGGCGGCCGCCGCCGAAAAGGCGGGGGCGCCCGCGGACTACGTCGCCGCGATCCGCAAGCGCCCCACCGCTTCGGAGTTAAAAGGCCGCCGAGGCGCAGGCCGCCAGCGCGGTGTGCACCATGACGCGCACGCCGTGGCCGATGGCCTTCTCGTCGACGTCGAAGTCGCCCTGGTGGAGGTCGAGGCTCTCGCCCGGGCGGCCGACGCCGAGGCGGGCCATCGCGCCGGGAACCTGTTCCAGGTACCAGGAGAAGTCCTCGCCGCCCATGCTCACCGGCGTCTCCACCACGGCCGACTCGCCGAGCGCCGCGGAGGCGGCACCGGCCAGAACGGCGGTGGCCACGCGGTCGTTGATGACCGGCGGGACGCCCCGGGTGTAGTCGATGTGGGCCTCGGCGCCCGTGGGGCGCACCACGTCCTCGATGATCTGGGTCACCAGGTCGGGCAGGGTCTTCCAGGCGTCGCGGTCCAGCATGCGCAGGGTGCCGCGCACGATCCCCTCCTGCGGGATGGCGTTGGCCGCCGAGCCCGCCTGGATCGCGCCGAACACCAGGGCCACACCGGTTCGGGGGTCGATGCGACGGTCCAGCAGCGCCGGAACGTCCACCACCACCCGCGACAGCGCGTGCACCAGGTCGGTGGTCAGGTGGGGGCGCGAGGTGTGGCCGCCGCGGCCGGTGAGCCGCACCTCCAGCATGTCGGAGGCGGCGGTCAGCGGGCCGGAGCGCACCCCGATGCGGCCGGCGGGAAGCCTTGGGTCGCAGTGGAAGGCGAAGATCGACGACACGTCGTCCAGGGCGCCGGCGCGCATCATGACGGGCGCGCCGGACGGGAACTTCTCCTCGCTGGGCTGGAACACCAGCCGCACCCGCCCCGGCAGTTGGCCGGCGCGGTCCAGCTCGGCCAGCACCTGGCCGACGCCCAGCAGGATCGTGGTGTGGACGTCGTGCCCGCACGCGTGGCAGGCGCCGGGAACCGTTGAGCGGTAAGGGACATCCTTCGGGTCGTCGATCGGCAGCGCGTCCATGTCGGCGCGCAGCGCCACGATGCGGCCGCCGTCGCCGTCGCCGATGTCGCACATGATCCCGTTGCCGCCGGGGATCCGGCGGGGCTTGAGGCCGGCGGCCTCCAGGTTCTGGACCATCAGGTCGGTGGTGCCGTGCTCGCACCCCGACAGCTCGGGGTGCTGGTGAAGGTAACGCCGTACCGCCACAAGATCGGGTTCGTGCGTCGCGAGCCAGCCGTCAAGCATGGTCGGCAGTGGGTGGATCTGCTCTCCGGTGCTCGACGGCTTGGGCTCAGCGGACATTGAATCCTCCGCTTGTGGGTTATCGGTCAGCGTCGTCATCACGACTCCATGGCTGTCAATTCGCGAATAGTTGGTTCTGCGGGCGTCGGTCAGCCTAATCCGCTGAGGATTACGGTCAGCAACCACCGCAAGCGGCTCAAAGGGCCTGTCCGTCCGGTCAACGGACGGTGAGTGGGTGGCCCATTTGCGTTGGCCCGAAGGCGACGTCACGTCCCATACCTCCTATAACGCGGCGAGTGGCGTGAAGTTACGGGCGTCTCCCGTAACCCGTGGATGAGACGCGGCACCCCGTCAACCATGACACGGCCATCCGTCACTCTTAACGGTGAGTAATCGCGAATGCGACCCATAACGGACAGGAGTGAATCACTGAATCAGCGAACTTCAATTTTGACAACCATTAGTCGCCTTTTGAGCGTCTATTAAAAGGTCTCGGGGGGACGATACGCTCCCCACACCTCGCGCAGCGCGTCGCACACCTCACCGACGGTCGCCATGGCCGCCAGCGCCAGCTTCGCGGGGTGCAGCACGTTGGCCGTTCCGTTCGCCGCCGCGCGCACCTCGTCCAGCGCCGCGGCCACCGCCGCGGAGTCCCGCTCGGCGCGCAGCTCGGACAGCCGGTCGCGCTGGGCCTGTTCGATGGTGGGGTCGACGCGCAGCGGCTCGTAGTGGTCCTCTTCGTCCAATGTGAACTTGTTGACGCCGACCACGACCCGCTCGCCCTCGTCGATCTCCTGGGCGGTGCGGTAGGCGGTGGACTCGATCTCGTTCTTCTGGAACCCGGTCTCGATGGCGCCCACCGAGGAGCCGTGCGCGAAGACCCGGTACATGAGCTCGCGGGCGGCGGCCTCCACCTCGTCGGTCATCGCCTCCACCAGGTAGGAGCCCGCGAACGGGTCCACCGTGGCCGTCACGTCGGTCTCGTACGCCAGCACCTGCTGGGTGCGCAGGGCCAGCCGCGCCGCCTTCTCGGTGGGCAGCGCGATCGCCTCGTCGAAGCTGTTGGTGTGCAAGGATTGCGTGCCGCCGAACACCGCGCCCAGCCCCTGCACGGCCACCCGCACCAGGTTCACCTCGGGCTGCTGGGCGGTGAGCTGCACGCCCGCGGTCTGGGTGTGGAAGCGCAGCATCATGGACTTGGGGTTCTTGGCGCCGAACTCCTCGCGCATCACGTGGGCCCAGATCCGCCGCGCCGCGCGGAACTTCGCGACCTCCTCCAGCAGCGTGGTGCGGGCGACGAAGAAGAACGACAGCCGGGGCGCGAACTCGTCCACGTCGAGGCCCGAGGCGATGGCGGCGCGGACGTACTCGATGCCGTTGGCGAGGGTGAAGGCGATCTCCTGCACGGGGGTGGCCCCGGCCTCGGCCATGTGATAGCCGGAGATGGAGATGGTGTTCCACTTCGGGATCTCGTCGCGGCAGTACGCGAAGGTGTCCGACACCAGCCGCAGGCTGGGCGCGGGCGGGAAGATGTAGGTGCCGCGCGCGATGTATTCCTTCAGGATGTCGTTTTGGATCGTGCCGGTCAGGGCGTCGGGCGACACGCCCTGTTCCTCGGCGACGAGTTGGTACAGCAGCAGCAGCAGCGAGGCGGGCGCGTTGATCGTCATGGACGTGGAGACCTTGTCCAGCGGGATGCCGTCGAACAGGGTTCGCATGTCCCGCAGGGAATCGATCGCCACGCCGACCTTGCCGACCTCGCCGTGCGCCAGCTCGGCGTCGGAGTCGTAGCCCATCTGGGTCGGCAGGTCGAAGGCCACCGACAGTCCCATGGTCCCGGCCGCCAGCAGCTGGTGGTAGCGGCGGTTGGACTCGGCGGCGGTGCCGAAACCGGCGTACTGCCGCATGGTCCAGGGCCGCGCGGTGTACATGGTGGAGTAGGGGCCGCGGGTGTACGGGAACTCGCCGGGCCGCCCCAGCCGCTCGCCGACATCGGGCGAGACGTCCTCGGGGCCGTAGACCGGACGAATCTCGAAACCCGACTCACTGTGGCGCGCCATGAATCGATCTTAAGGGCGCCCCGGGCGGCCCACTCGGCCACCGTCGATGGCGTCTTGTCGCCGAACGAGTGCAAAAAGTAATTGGTCCGATCGACGGGTCGCCAATTCCAGTCTCGCGCGTAACACTGGGACGGTTAAGGAGGAGGACGCCCCCGTGACTTTCCCGCCCGATGCCGCACCGACACCCGGGCGGCACAGCGAACCGCCGCAAGCCCGGCCCGGCACGGTGATCGCCGACCGCTATGAGCTGACCACCTTGGTGGGCAAGGGCGGACACGGCACAGTGTGGCGCGCGCACGACCGCCTGCTGCAACGCGACGTTGCCGTCAAGGAAGTGAGTCTCCCGCCCGAGCTGCCCCCCGCCGAGCGGGAACAGCTGTGCGACCGCACCCTGCGCGAGGCGCAGGCCGCGGCGCGGCTGTCGCACGCCTCGGTGGTGCGGGTCTTCGACGTGATCACCGAGGACGGACGTCCTTGGATCGTCATGGAGCTGCTCCAGGCGCGGAGCCTCGCCGACATCATCGCCGCCGACGGCCCGATGCCACCGCGCGTCGTCGCCAAGATCGGCCTGGCGCTGGCCGGCGCCCTGGAGGCCGCGCACGAGGCGGGCATCCTGCACCGCGACATCAAGCCCGGCAACGTGATGATCAGCGCCGACGGACGCTGCGTGCTGTCCGACTTCGGCGCCGCCGCGGCCGGTGCCGCGGGCACCGGGCACACCGCCCCCGGCATGGTGCTGGGTTCGGCGCACTACATCGCGCCCGAGCGCGCCGTGGGCGGCCCCGCCGCCACGGCCAGCGACCTGTTCTCGCTCGGCGTGACGCTGTACGCCGCGCTGGAGGGCCGGCCGCCCTTCGACCGCGCCGACACCACCGCCACCATGCACGCGGTGGTGCACGATCCGCCCGAGGCGCCGCGCAACGCGGGCCCGCTGGCGCCGGTTCTGGCGGGGCTGCTGGAGAAGGACCCGAGCCGCCGCATGGATTCCAAGCAGGTCAAGCACACCCTCACCGGGCTGCTGGCCGGTCCGCTGTCGGCCGAGGGGGCCACGGGCCTGCTGCCCACCGCCGGCACCCCGGTGTCGGGGATCCCGGCCTCGGCGTCGCCGTACTCGGTCTCGCCGTATTCGGCGGGCCCGGTGTCGGCACCGCCCACCACGCCGGTGTCGGCCAGCCCCGTGTCGAGTCAGCCCGTGTCGGGCTACCCGGTTTCGGGCCAGCCGGTGTCCGGCAACCCGGTGTCGGGCGGCCCGGGCCAGGGCTACATGCCCGGCATGGCGCCGATGGGCACCACCGCGATGCCGATGCAGCAGCACGACCCGTACGCCCCGCCCCCGCCGCCTCCCCCGGCCTACGGCGGCGCCAAGCCCAAGGGCTCCGGCGGCAAGTCCGGGAAGCTCCTGGGCGTCGGGCTGGCGGTCCTGGTGCTGCTGCTCGTGGTGGCGGTCGGTTTCTTCCTGTTCGGTGGCACGGGCGAGCAGCCCGACGACAAGACCGACAACGCGGGCAAGACCACCACCGAGAAGTTCGATTACCAGAGCTACCAGGACAAGCAGGGCCACTTCTCGGTGGAGATCCCGAAGGGCTGGTCGGTCAAGCAGGACGGCGCGACGTTCGTCGACGTCTACGACCCGAAGTCCAACGACCGTTGGCTGCGGTTGAACGTTCCCCCCAACGAGGGCGACCCGAAGTCGGTGCTCGACGACGCCGTGCAGCGCGGCATCGCGCCGACGTTCGTGTCGGGCAGCGTCGCCAAGAAGTCGCTGAAGGACGTCACGCTGGCGGGCGCCAGGGGCGCCCAGCTCGAGTACACCGGTACCCGCAAGGACGGCAACCAGAAGCGGCACGCGGTCTGGCTGATCGCCAACAACGGCGGCAAGGTCGACTATCACGTGTACCTGTCGGTGCCCAACAAGGATTTCAAGAAGTACGTCGAGGTGTTTCGGCACGCGGTGAAGACGTACAAGATCCTCGACTGAGGTCACCGGCGGCGACGGCCACCCTACGGGGTGGTGGTCGCGTTATGCGAAGATCACGGCATGTCTGACGCGACCGCCACCACCACATTGGACTCGCTGCGTGCCGAGGTTTTGCAGTGGATCACCGACGACCCCGACCCCGCCTGCCGGGACGAGCTCTACCGGCTGCTCAACGCGTTGCCCGACAGCGCCGCCGAGCTGACCGACCGCTTCAGCGGGCGCCTGGAGTTCGGCACCGCGGGGCTGCGCGGCCCGGTGCGCGCGGGTCCACACGGGATGAACCGCGCCGTGGTGCGCGGGGCCGCCGCGGGCTTGGCGTCCTGGCTGAACGGCAAGGGCGCCACCGGGCCGGTGGTGATCGGCTTCGACGCCCGCCACGGCTCGACCGACTTCGCCGCCGAGACCGCCCGGGTGGTGACCGGCTCGGGTCGGCGCGCCCTGGTGATGCCGCGCCCGCTGCCCACCCCGGTGCTGGCGCACGCGGTGCGCGCGCTGAACGCCGCCGCGGGCGTGATGGTCACCGCCAGCCACAACCCGCCCGCCGACAACGGTTACAAGGTCTATCTGGGCGGCGAGCTCGCGGAGGTCGCGGGGGCGGGCGCCCAGATCGTGTCCCCCGTGGACGCCGAGATCTCGGCCGCGATCGAGTCGCTGGGCCCGCTGGCGAAGGTCAGGCTGGGCGACGAGGGCGAGCGGCTCGACGAGTCCATTGTCGAGTCCTACCTGGACGGCGTGGCGTCCGTGGTGGACCGCGACAACCCCAAGACGCTGTCGGTGGTGGCCACGCCGATGCACGGCGTCGGCGGCGACACCTTCGTCAGGGCCATGGAGCGCGCGGGCTTCGACGCCCCCGCCCTGGTGGCCGAGCAGCGCGAGCCCGACCCCGACTTCCCGACGGTGTCGTTCCCCAACCCCGAGGAGCCCGGGGCCATGGACCTGCTGGTGGCCCTGGCCCGCGAGTCCCGCGCCGACCTGGCCATCGCGCTGGACCCCGACGCCGACCGCTGCGCCGCCGCCGTTGAGGACAATGGACGGTGGCGCGCGCTGCGCGGCGACGAGCTCGGCGTGCTGCTGGCCGACCACCTGATCCGCCGCGGCCGCCCCGGCACCTACGCCACCACCATCGTGTCGTCCACATTGCTCAAGGCGGTGTGCCGGGCGCGCGGCGTGGCGTACGAGGAGACCCTCACCGGCTTCAAGTGGATCGTGCGCGCCGCCGACAAGCTGGCCTTCGGCTACGAGGAGGCCATCGGGTACTGCGTCGCCCCCGACCACGTCCGCGACAAGGACGGCATCTCCGCGGCCCTTCTCACCTGCGAGCTGGCGGCGGGCCTGCGGGCGCAGCTGCACTCCCTGCCGACCCGCCTGGACGAGCTGGCCCGCGAGTTCGGCGTCTACGCCACCGACCAGCTGTCGGTGCGGGTCGACGACGTGCGCGAGATCGCCGACGCCATGGCGCGGCTGCGCGCCAAGCCGCCCGCCAGCCTGCTGGACGACGGCATCACCGAGCACGTCGACCTGCTGCCCACCGCCGACGTGGTGACCCTCAGGACCCCGAGCGCCCGCGTGGTGGTCCGTCCATCGGGGACGGAGCCGAAGCTCAAGGCGTACCTGGAGGTCATCGAGCAGGTCGCCGACGACGACGTCCCCGCCGCCCGCGAACGCGCCGCCGCCTGCCTGCAGGCGCTGCGCACCGAGACGGCCGCGGCACTGGGCCTCTAGAGGCGCCGGGTCCTCAACGAGGCGAACGGGTGTCCGCCGAACGCGCGGAGCCGAACGCGCCGCTGCCTGCGGGCGCTGCGCACCGAGACGGCCGCGGCGCTGGGTCTCTTAGAGGCGCCGGGTCCTCAACGAGGCGAGCGGGTGTCCGCCGAACGCGCGGAGTCGAATGTGGACTTCGATGACTGGCGGTAGTGCGGATTGATCGGCGAGGCGATGGCGCGCGGCCCCTCGGATCGCGCCATCGCCTTGGCGTACGCGGTGTCCAGGACGCGCGCCTGGTGCTCCCAGGTCCAGGCGCCCAACAGGTCCGCGCGCTCGTACGCCCCGCGGTAGCTGGCGGGGTCGGCGAGCACCGCGTTGACGGCGCGCACGTAGTCGTTGACGTTGTCGGCCCAGAACACCTCGCCCTGGCCCGTGTTGTGGGTGGTGCGCGCCATCGTCCGCACGTCGCTGACCACGACGGGAAGCCGGGCGTGGGAGTACTCGAAGAACTTCGGCGTCAACGCGATCTCGTGGTTCGGCCAGTGGTGGATGGGCACCACGCCCACGTCGGCGGCGGCCAGGTGCGACACCGCCTGGTGGTACGGCACGAACGGCAGGACGTGCACCCGCGCCGCGACGCCGATGGCGGCCGCCAGCTCGCCGAGCTCGGTGGCGTACGGGCCGTCGGGCTCGTCGACCACCAGGGCCACGTGCGCGTCGGGCAGCATCGGCAGGGCGCGCACCATGATGTCGAGCCCGCGGCGCGGCGCGGCGACGCCGTTGTACACCAGCAGCGGGTCGGCGGGCCCGATACCGCACTGTCCGCGCAGGTCGGGAGCGTCGTCGGTGTCCTTGGTGCTGGCGGTTTCGGGGGCGTTGAGCACCACGGTGGGCAGCCTCGCCAGGCGGTGCCGCTTGCGCAGCAGCTCGGCCAGCTCCTCCGACACCGTCACCACTTCGTCGGCGTGCCTGGCGTACTCGGCCTCGTGCGCGCACATCGCGGGAAGCCACCGCCCGTCGTCCACGGCGGGCCTGACCCCGGGGATGTAACCGTGGGCGTCCCACACCAGCCGCACGTCGCGACCCGCGGCGCGGGCCCGCAGCTTCGCCCGCGCGCCGATGCCGAGCATGCGGAAGTCGTTGGCGTGGATCAGATCGGGCCGCAGCGCGTCCACCACGGGCCCATAGGCCAGCTCGTAGTCCCACAGGTGCGGGTACAACCGGCGCCAGCAACCCTTGGGCCGCAACGTCTTCCAGCACCACGCCACCCCGCGGTCCCACCGCGAGCCCCCCGCCTGTCGCTGCCGAGCCGCCGCGGTCGTCCTGCGATCCCGCAGCCCGACCCAGCGCCGCTCGACGTTCGCCGCGGCCTCGGCGGCCCACAAACGCCCGCGCCGCAACGGTTTCCACACCGACCCGCCCGACGTCTCCA
>NZ_DASQPW010000142.1:0-2008 GCF_035643755.1 Stackebrandtia sp.
GTCGGCCGCGTCGATGTCCAGCCGATAGCCGCCCGGCCCGTGCCCCACGTCGAGGTCGCTGTCGCGCAGCTCGCGCCGCAGCCGCGACACCTGGGCCTGGAGCGAGGCGGGCGACCCGGCGTCGGAGTCGACCTCGTACAGCGCCGCGATGAGGCGATCGGCGCTGACGCTGCGGCCCGCGTTCAGCAGCAGCACCGCCAGCAGGGCGCGCACCCCGGGCCCGCGCGGCGAGCCGACCCGGCCGTCCGCGCCGGTGACCTCGGTGGTGCCCAGGATGCCGAAACGCATGGGTTCGATTCTGCCTCGCCGAAAGTCGGCGCAAAATTCTGAAAGTGCGCTATATTTTGGTAGTCAACTGTCATAATTGCGAGGGTGAGATGAACGATCTGCTGCGGGTACGGCGAGAGATCAAGCGGGTCCGAAAGCAGGGGCCGCAAGCGATTCGCCAGGTGCAAAGCGAGCGGCTGGCGCGCCTGGTCGACCACGCGCGCGCCAAGTCCCCGTACTACGCGCGCCTCTACCGGGGCATCGACGGCCCCGTCACCGACCCGGCCCGCCTGCCCGTCACCGACAAGCTCGCGCTGATGGACCACTTCGACGAGTGGGTCACCGACCCGCGCGTCACGTTCGATCGGGTCGAGAAGTTCACCGCGGACCACGACCGCGTCGGCGAGCGCTTCCTCGGCGACTACACCGTCGTGTCCACCTCGGGCACCACCAACCGGCGCGGCATCTTCGTGGTGGACGACGCCGCGCTCGCCGTGAACATGGCGCTGAGCTCCGGGCTGATGCTGTCGTGGATGGGCGCCATGGGGGTCCTGAAGGCGCTGCGGCGCGGCGCCCGGATGGCCATGGTGGTGGCAACCGAGGGCCACCTGCTGGTCAACGTGGGCGCCAAGCGAATGCAACGTGGACGATTCGGCGAGCACGTGAGGGTGCTGTCGGTGCATCGACCGCTGGACGAACTCGTCGCCGAGCTCAACGAGTTCCGTCCGTCCATAGTGATGGCATACGCCAGCACCATGGCCATGCTCACCGCCGAACAGGAGGCGGGGCGTCTCCACATCGATCCGGTGCTGATCCAGCCCGCGGGCGAGGCGGTCGCCGACGTCATGGCCGAGCGGATGGCCGCCGCCTTCGGCGCCACGGTGCGCGACACCTACGGCTGCGGCGAGTGTCCATTCCTGAGCGCGGGTTGCGAGCACGGCTGGTACCACGTCAACAGCGACTGGGTGATCGCCGAACCCGTTGACGCGCAAGGACAACCCACCCCACCGGGCGAGCCCTCCCACACCGTGCTGCTGAGCAACCTGGCCAACTTCACCCAGCCGATCCTGCGTTACGACCTCGGCGACAGCGTGCTGCTGCGCCCGGATTCGTGTGAATGCGGCAATCCGCTTCCCGCGCTGCGGGTCAACGGCCGGGTGAGCGAGATCCTGTGGCTGCCCGGCGCCCACGGGCGTCGGGTGGCCATCACGTCCCTCATGGTCAGCACGATCCTGCCCCACATCGACGGCATCGACCTTTATCAAATCGTTCAGGAGCGGCCGAACCGCCTGCGGCTGCGGGTCACCTCCGCGGGCGACGCCGAGGAGGCCAGAAACCGCGGCTGCGAGGCGCTGCGCGAACTCGCCGGGGACCAGGGCGCCGCGGACGTCATCGTGGAACCCGACCTGCGGCCCGTTGAGCAATCGGCGGGAGGCAAGTACCGTCGCATCATCGCGTGGGAAGGAGCCGAGGCCAATGACGGGGCTGCGTGAGCGCAAGAAGGAGCGCACCCGGCTGGAGATCCAACGCCACGCGCTGCGGCTGTTTCGCCAGCGGGGCTACGCCAATACCACGATGGAGCAGGTCGCCGAGGCCGCGGAAGTCTCGCCCAGCACGCTTTTTCGTTACTTTCCCACCAAAGAGGACCTGATCGGCTCCGACGACTTCGGGCAGCGGCTGGCCGAGGCGTACGACGCGCAGCCCGCCGCGCTGGGCGCCGTCGAGGCGCTGCGCGCCGCGT
>NZ_DASQPW010000143.1:0-20159 GCF_035643755.1 Stackebrandtia sp.
ATGGGCGGCCAGTCGGCGTCGGCGGCGGTGTCGTGCAGCCCCTCCCAGGGCGCCGCTCCCCCGGCCGCCTCCAGGTAGTACCGCAGCAGGCCCGCCGCGGCCAGCGCGTCCGACAGGGCCTCGTGCGGCCGGTCGTTGTCGACGCCGGCCGCCGCGCAGCAGTCGGCCAGCCCGCCTCCGCCGGACAGGAACTCCGCGGCCCACGACATCGTGCACACGCCGTACTCGGCGAGATTCGGGATGTCGACCCCGAGCCGGAGGAACTCGGCGCTGAGCAGGCGGCAGTCGAAGCCGATGTTATGCGCCACCGGGACCCGCCCCGCCAGGAGGCGCGCCACGTCGCCGGCGATCTGCGCGAAGTCCGGGGCCCGGCGGGCGTCGGCGGCCCGAACCCCGTGGCACGACTGGGGGCCGAGGTCCCGGTGCGGGTTGACCAGGGTGTGCCAGCTCCCGGTCACCTCACCGTGGGAGTCGGCGTGAACGATCGCGATCTCGACCACGCGGTCGCGATTGAACAGGCCGGTCGTTTCCAGGTCTATGACCGCGTACATTTCTCACTCGCACCGCAGACGGTTTGATGATGGTTCCGGATCGTAGCCGAGCCCTACGACAGCCGCGACGCCTGAACCGTCCACGGTCCGTTCCGAGTCATTACGATGTGGCGAGGCAGTTGGGCTGAAAGAGACCGGACAAGTGGCGAAAACGGCTGACAAGAGGACGTGGCGCACCGTCGTGTGGCGCGTCGCCGGGGAGCTGTGCGTCGTGGCGCTCGTTGCCCTGCTGATGTACGAGTTGAAGGACAACCTCAACCCGTCGACCATCTTCGAGCAGCACTTCATCCCGCCGCTGTGGGCCGCCGTGACCGCCGCCGCCGCGCTGATCGTGGCCGCGCGGCGCTACCCGCGCTGGTGCGCGGTGCTGGCGCCGCTGTTGGCGGCGTATCTGCCGATCGCCGCGCCGATGCTGGCGGTCGTGACGTACCGGGTGGCGGCGCGCCGCGTGATGCGCACCTGGCTGCTGCTGGTGCTGGCGGTGGTGGCGCCCGTGGTGTGCGGCGTGGCCGCGTCGATCCCCTGGGGAACGATCTGGGTGTGGGACACCGTCAACGTGTTGGTGACGATCACGGTGACCTGCGCGGTGCTGCCGGTGGTGGCCGCGGGCGTCATCAGCCAGCGCGAGCGGTTCCTGGAGGCGCTGCGGGGCCGCACCGACGCGCTGGAGCGGTCGCGGCGGGTCTCCGACGCCGCCGCCCGGCTCGCCGAGCGCCACCGCATCGCCCGGGAGATGCACGACGCGATCGGACACCGCCTCAGCCTGATCTCGCTGTACTCCGGCAGCCTCCAGCTGAGCACCGAGAGCGACCCGCAGCTGCACGGCCAGGCCGCGCTGGTGCAGGACTCGGCCGCCGCGGCGCTGCGCGAACTGCGCGAGGTGCTGGGCGTGCTCACCACCAGCGACGCGTCCACCGACGGCGACGCCACCGGCGGCAGCGACGGCGTGCGCACCATGGTCGAGCAGTCCCGCGCCGCGGGCGTCAAGGTGGACCTCGCGTGGGAGGGCGACGACCTGGAGCCGGTGCGTCCCGTGGTCCGCCAGGCGGTGCAGCGCGTCGTCCAGGAATGCCTCACCAACGTCCACCGCCACGCCGCCGGTTCCGAGGCGCACGTGACCGTCGCGGTGACCGACGACGACGTGAGCGTCACGGCGCTCAACGGCCCCGACCCGACACGGCACGGCGACACCTCGGGGTCGCGGCGCGGCCTGGTGGGGCTGCGGGAGCGCGTGGAGATCCTCGGCGGGCACTTCGAGGCGGGCCCGGGCGCCGACGGCGGTTTCACCGTCACCGCGCGGCTGCCGCGCACCAGCCGCAAGGTGGAACCGGGCACGATCGACCCCGAGGGCGCGGTCGAGCCGCTCGACGCCGCCTCCCCGCCGCGGCGGTTCGCGGCGCTGCGGCAGCGCGTCGGCATCCCGGCGCTGTTGACGCTGGGCCTGATCGCGGTGTCGGCGCTGTTCGCGTTCACGCTGTTGGTGGTCCCGGCCCCGCAGGTGCCCGACTCGTCCCTGGACGACCTGGTGGCGCCGGGCATGCCGCGCGGCGACGTCGAGGCGATCCTGGGACACTCCGACGAACTGGTGCGCACGCTGGCCCACGGCCACGAACCCAAGCCGCCGTCGGGCGACCGGCAGTGTTGGTATCGGGTGATGGGTGACGACGGCGGCGCCACGATCACGGTGTGGCGGCTGTGTTTCGTCCGCGACCTGCTCAACGACGACATGAAGTTCAAGGTTCGGGTGGGACAGTGAGGCGGGCGTGGAGATGACGAGCGACAAGCCGATCCGGGTGTTGTTGGCCGACGACCAGGAGCTGGTGCGCGAGGGCATCCGGCTCATCCTGCAGCACGCCGACGACATCGAGGTGGTCGCCGAGGCCTCCGACGGCGCCGAGGCGGTGGAGCTGGCGGCCCGGCACCGCGTCGACGTGGCGCTGTTCGACATCCAGATGCCGGGGATGGATGGAATCCGTGCGGCGCAACGGGTCGGCGAGCTCAAGCCCAGCATGCGGGTGATCATCCTGACCACCTTCGGCGACGACCGCAACGTGGCGGCGGCCCTGCGGGCCGGCGCGGCGGGGTTCCTGCTGAAGGACAGCGCCCCGGGCGAGCTGATCCGCGCGGTGCGGGTGGTGCACGACGGCCACGCCATCCTGTCGCCGGAGGTCACCCGCACCCTCATCGAGCACGGCTGGAACTTCGGCGGCGCCAGCGCCGAGCGCGCCAAGGCCCGGGTGGCGGAGTTGTCGGACCGCGAGCACGAGATCCTGGTGCTGCTGGGCTCCGGAATGTCCAATGCGGACATCGCCAAGCGGCTGTTTCTGGGCGAGGGAACGGTGAAGGCGCACGTCAGCCGGATGCTGACGAAGCTGGACTGCGCCAACCGGGTGCAGGCGGCGATCATCGCGCACGACGCGGGCATGCTGCGCGACGAGTGAGGATCCGATGGGCGTGTATCTATCGGCCAAGTCTTCTGGACGTTCGTTACTACCGCTAACCCGGTTCAGCTGCTTGACTTTGCAGCACTTCGCGACAGAAACCCCGGTAACCCCTGATAGAGGAAACCCCCGTGAGGAAGCAGCGGCTTCGGTTGGGCGGGAGGAACGCGATCGGGGTCGTCTTCGATGATGGCCCCGATCGCGAATAAGCCCCGCCCGGTCGACATCCGACTTTCCCCGCACCGCGACTGACCATGACGATCCCGGCTCGCGCGTGGTCATCGCCGTTGGCGGGTGTGCGCTGACTTCCTCACGGGGGATGTCGGGTTCACTGAGACCATGTCGGAAACCAGCAGGATGAATCCGAGCGACGAGCCACCGCCGTCCCTGGCGCGCGAGTCGCTGCTGCGTGAACCCCCGATCACCAGCCGCGGCAAGCGGACGTGGGAGGCGCTGATCGCCGCGGCGCGCAAGGTCTTCGAACGCGACGGCTATCTGGACGCGCGCCTGACCGACATCACCAAGGAGGCGAGCTGTTCGACGGGGACGTTCTACACCTATTTCGCGGGCAAGGAGGAGATCTTCGCCGCGGTGATGGCGCGCGCCCAGGAGGACATGATGCACCCGGGAATGCCGCATGTGGACACACGGGACGATCCGGTGGCGATCGTCGAGGCCAGCAATCGCGCGTACTTCGCGGCGTACCGGCGCAACGCGCGGCTGATGGGCCTGCTGGAGCAGGTGTCCAATGTCGACCCTGAGTTCCGCAGGCTGCGCCACAGCCGCGGCGACGCCTTCATTCGACGCAACGCGCGCAGCATCGCCGGGCTTCAGGAACGGGGCCTGGCCGACGCCACCCTGGATCCCATGCTGGCGTCGCGGGCGCTGTCGAGCATGGTCAGTCGGCTGGGCTTTTGGCATTTCGTGGTGGAGCCGGACGAGGCGGCCGATCCGGCGCGCTTCGAGGAACTCGTCGCCACGGCCACCCGGCTGTGGGTGAACGCGTTGCGGCTGCCGCAGCGGGACTAGCTCAGCCCCGAGACGTCGATGGCGCGTTTGAGCACCTTTCCGCTGGGGCCCTTGGGTAGCGCGTCCACGAACCGGATGATGCGGGGGATCTTGTAGGCCGACAGCTGTTCGCGGGTCCACCGCGAGACCTGGGTTTCGGTCAGCTCACAGCCGGGCCGGGCGACGATGACGGCGGCGACCTCTTGTCCGTAGTGGTCGTCGGGGACGCCTATCACCGCCGCCTCGACGATGTCGGGGTGCGCGTACAGCACCTCCTCGACCTCGCTGGGATACACGTTGTAGCCGCCGCGGATGATGAGTTCCTTGATGCGGTCGACGATGCGCAGGAAACCGTCGCCGTCGAGCTCGCCCAGGTCGCCGGTGCGGAACCAGCCGTCGGCGCCGAGCACCGCGGCCGTCTCCTGTGGCCGGTTCCAGTAGCCCTTCATGACGGTGGGGCCCTTGATGTAGACCTCCCCGATGACGCCCGGGGGGCATGGCCCGCCGTCGCGGTCGCGGATGTCCACCTCGGTGCGCGGCGCGGGGCGCCCGGCGTACCCGATCTTGGCGGCGCGGTCGAGCTGGTTGAAGGTGCCGAAGGCGGCGGTCTCGGTGAGGCCGTAGCCTTCCCGCACCGTGCAGCCGAATCGTTCGTCGAAGGCGCGGGCGATGCGGCCCGGCAGCGTGTCGCCGCCGGACACCGCCACCGTCAGTGCCGCGAAGTCCCGTGGGTCGGTGGCGGAGGTGGCGTGCAGCAACGCGTTCCATATCGTCGGCACGCCGGCGGTGTGGGTGATGCGGTGGTCGCGGATCATGTCGCGCAGGGCGTTCATGTCGAAGCGTCCCAGCAGCGACAGCGATCCGCCCGCGGTCAGGGCGGGCATCATGACCGAGGCCTGCCCGAAGACGTGGAACAGCGGAAGCGCGGTGCCGGACCGGTCGTCGCGCGTCGCCCCGCTGCACTCGGCCCCGATCTCGCCGGCCGCCAGCAGGTTTCCCACCGTCAGCTGCGCGCCCTTGGGCCGCCCGGTGGTGCCGGAGGTGTAGAGAATGGCCGTCGTGTCGTCCGGGCGCCGGTCGGTGACCGTGGCGCTCGGCGTGGCGTCCTTGAACTGTCCATGGTGAAGTGTCCACGAGGGGATGTCGCGGGCCGTGGCCGCGCGGGAGGTCGCGGCTTCGACCTCGTGCCAGGCGATGGCGAGGCGGCAGCCCGCGTCGGTCAGGACGTAGGAGATCTCCGCCTCGGTGGCCATCGTGTTGACCGGCACGACGACGGCGCCGGCGGCCTGGATTCCGAGGTACGCCACCACGAATTCCGGCACCGACGGCGCGGTCAACAGCACCCGGTCGCCGACGGCGATGCCGGTGTCGGCGAGCGCTTGGACGTAGGCGAGGCCGGCGTCGCGCAGCTGCCGGTAGGTCCAGTGGTCGTCGCCGCCGCGCAGCGCGACGGCGTCGGGGTGGGCGGCGGCGTTGCGGCAGACGGGGTCGATCACGTTGGCCATGCGGTCACCTCTCGACCACCCGGGCCACCGAGACGGCCACGACCACGGGTTTGGCCGCCGCGTCGCACTCGAACAGCTGCCGGGAGGTCACCTGGATGCCGCCGGGAACGTGATCGGCGGCGGTCACGGTGGCGCGCATGCGGATCCGGGAGCCCACCGGCACGGGCGCGGGGAAACGGACCTTGTCGTAGCCGTAGTTGAGGCCGTGGGCGAAGCCGTCGAATAGCAGGAGTTCGGCCGACAGCGCCGGGCCGAGTGACAGGCTGTAGAGACCGTGGGCGATGGTGCCGCGCAGCGGCGAGTCGGCGGCGCGTTTCGGGTCGGTGTGGATCCACTGGTGGTCGCCGGTGACCTGGGCGAAGGCGTCGATGGCGTCCTGGGTGACGTGATGCCACGCGGTGGGGCCGAGCTCGACGCCGACCAACGCTGTGAGGTCGTCGAGGTTCTTGGGGCGCACCGGAGGGGAGCTTGTGTCCATCATAGAATGCCGTACGGTATTGAAATTGATGTCAGATTCAACTATACAGTTGTGGGGCCTCGACCGAAGGAGCGCTGATGTCCGAGTTGTTCGCGGTGTCCGACCGCGCCCAGGCGCTTCAGCGGGCGCTGTGGGAGTTCATGACGTCCCGGGTCTACCCCGCGGAGCCGGTCTACGACCAGCAGATGCGCGAATCGGGTGATCCGCATTTCCACCCGCCGGTGCTGGAGGAGTTGAAGGCCGAGGCTCGCCGGCGCGGCCTGTGGAACCTGTTCCACCCGCACCCCGAGTGGGGTGCCGGACTGACCAATCTGGAGTACGCGCCGCTGGCGGAGATCATGGGCCGCAGCTTCATCGCCCCCGAGGCGTGCAACTGCAACGCCCCGGACACCGGCAACATCGAGGTGCTCACGCTCTTTGGCACGCCGGAGCACCATCGTCGGTACCTGAAGCCGCTGCTGGACGGCACCATGGCCTCGGCGTTCGCCATGACCGAACCCGCGGTCGCCAGTTCCGACGCCACGAACATCGAGCTGCGGATGGAACGCGACGGCGACTCCTACGTCCTCAACGGCCGCAAATGGTTCGCCTCCAACGCCTTTCACAAGAACTGCCGGGTGCTGATCGTGATGGGCAAGACCGATCCCGACGCCGCGCCGCACCGGCAGCAGTCCATGATGGTGGTGCCGATCGACGCGCCCGGAATCACCCTGGTCCGCAACCTGCCCGTCTTCGGTTATCAGGACCGGGAGGGACACGCCGAGATCACCTTCACCGACGTGCGGGTGCCCGCCGCCGACCTGCTCAAGGGCGAGGGCGAGGGCTTCGCGATCAGCCAGGCGAGGCTCGGCCCCGGACGGATCCACCACTGCATGCGCACCATCGGCATGGCCGAGCGGGCCCTGGAGCTGCTGTGCACGCGGGCCCGCTCGCGCACGGCCTTCGGCCAGACGCTGAGCAGCCGCTCCAACGTCCAGGACTGGATCGCCGAGGCGCGCATCGACATCGAGATGGCGCGGCTGCTGACGCTCAAGGCCGCATACGTCATGGACACCGACGGCAATCGGGCCGCCGCCACCGAGATCGCCGCGATCAAGGTCGCCGTGCCGCGCGTGGCCCTCACGGTCATCGACCGCGCGATACAGGTGCACGGTGGAGGCGGAGTCACCGACGACTTTCCCCTGGCGATGGCCTGGACGCACGTGCGCGCCCTGCGCCTGGCCGACGGGCCCGACGAGGTGCACAAGCGGACCATCGCCCGGCGGGAACTGCGCAAATACGACGTGGAGGACTGAGGCATGGCGGCAACGCGTCAAGACACCGAGCGGGACCTGACCGACCGGGTGCGGGACCTGCTGCGGCGCCACGACCCCGGCACCACCGAGCCGCGGGACTTCCGCGGCGCGCTCTTCGACTCCGGACTGGCACGGGTGAACTATCCGCCGGGTCTGGGCGGTCTCGGTCTGCCGCAAGGCTTCCAGGAACTCGTCGACACCCTGCTGGGGGCCGCGGGCGCGCCCGCCCTCCTGAAGCAGCACAACGGCATCGGCCTGGGGATGGCGGCGCCCACCATCCTGGCCTTCGGCACCGAGGACCAGAAGCGGGAACTCCTGCGGCCGATCTTCACCAACGACCACGTGTACTGCCAGCTGTTCAGCGAACCCGAGGCCGGCTCCGACCTGGCGTCCGTGGCCACCCGCGCCCAACGCGACGGGAACGACTGGTCGATCACCGGGCAGAAGGTGTGGACGTCGGGGGCGCACCACGCCGACATGGCGATCCTGCTGGCCCGCAGCGATCCCGGTCTCCCCAAACACGCCGGGCTCACCTATTTCCTGGTCGACATGAGGTCGGCCGGCGTGGAGGTCCGTCCGCTGCGGCAGCTCACCGGCGAAGCGGAATTCAACGAGGTGTTCCTCACCGACGTCCGCGTCCCCGACTCCCACCGGCTGGGCGAGATCGGCCAGGGCTGGAAGGTCGCCACCACGACCCTCAACAACGAGCGGGTCGCGATCGGCTCCGGCGCTCCCCGCGAGGGCGGCATGATCGGCAAGGTCGCGGCCACCTGGCGCGAGAATCCACAGTGGCGACATCCCGCGATGCACGACCGGCTGATGCGATTGTGGGTGGACGCCGAGGCCATCAGGATCACCGGCGAACGCCTCCGCCAGCAGCTGGAGGTCGGGCAGCCGGGACCGGAGGGCTCCGGCATGAAGGTGCTGTTCGCGCGCGCGGCGCAGGCCATCAGCGGATTCGACCTCGAGCTTCGCGGCGCCGACGGCCTGCGATACGACGACTGGACGATGCGACGTCCCGACAAAGTGGACTACACCGGGCGGGGGCCCGGCTACCGCTACCTGCGCGCCAAGGGCAACTCCATCGAGGGCGGCACCTCCGAGATCCTGCGCAATGTCATCGCCGAGCGGGTGCTGGGCCTGGAGGCCGAGCGGCGCGTCGACAAGGACACCGCCTGGAAGGACCTGCCGCGATGAACCTCGCCCCGGCCGCCGATCTGTTGTACGACGAGACGGAGGAGGAGCTGCGCCACAGCCTGCGGCGGCTGCTGGCCGACAGGTGCCCGCCGGACCGGGTGCTGTCGGTCTACGACTCCTCCCCGACCGTGTCCGCGCTGTGGAAGGCGGTGGCGGCGGACCTGGGCCTGGCCGGGATCCTGGTGCCCGAGTCCCTCGGCGGCGCCGGACTGGGGGCCAGGGAGGCGGCCGTCGTCATGGAGGAGCTCGGGCGAGCGGCGGCGCCGGTGCCGTACCTGAGCAGCGCCGTGCTGGCCACGGTGGCGCTGCTGACCGCCGGCGAGCGGGACACCGTGCGGCGGTTGGCGCTGGGCGACGTCACCGCCGCCCTCGCCGTTCCACTGTCGACGCCGCCGGGCGAGTGGCCGTCGACCGTCACCGCCGACGACTCCGGCCTGACCGGACGCGTCACCACCGTGGCCGGGACCGAACTGGCGAGCGTGCTCGTCGTCGCCGCGTCGGGCCCCGACGGCCAGCAGCTGCACACCGTGAACCTTCCCGCGGACGGGGTGACCATCACCCCGACGCCGGCGCTGGACATGACCCGCCCGCTGGCCGACATCACGCTGTCCGGAGCGTCCTCCACAAGGGTCGATTCGGGCAACGCCGCCGAGGCGGTGCGGCGGGCGCTGTGGTGCGCGGCGGCGCTGCTGCCGTCGGAGCAGTACGGCGTCGCGTCCTGGTGCCTGGAGGCGACTCTGTCCTATGTGAAGGAACGCCGCCAGTTCGGCCGCGCCGTCGGATCGTTCCAGGCGGTCAAGCACCGCATGGCCGATCTATGGCTCGAGGTGGGACAGACCGGGGCCCTGGCCCGCTACGCGGCCGACTGCCTCGCGCGCGACGACGCCGACGCCGAGATCGCCGCCTGCGTCGCCCAGTCGTTTTGCGGCGACGCCGCCGTCCACGCCGCCGAGGAATGCGTCCAGCTGCACGGCGGCATCGCCATGACCTGGGAATACCCCGCCCACCTCTACCTGAAGCGGGCCAAGAGCGACCAGCTCGCCCTCGGAGCGGGCCACCAATACCGAAGTCGACTGTCCGAACTGGTCGACCTGCCATCCTGCTGACGGGAGTCAACTGTGAAAGCGTTGCGATTCCACGAGACCGGGGAGCCCGGCGACGTGCTGACGGTGGAGGAGGTGCCGGAGCCCACGGCGGGGCCCGGCCAGCTCCTGGTCTCGGTGAGGGCGGCACCTGCCAGCTTCCCCGATGTGCTGCTGTGCCGGGGCCAATATCAGGTGTCGCCGCCCCTGCCGATGACCCCCGGACTCGAGCTGTGCGGCACGGTGACGGCGGTCGGCGACGGCGTCACCCGCTTCGCCCCCGGCGACCGCGTCATCGGCAATCCGACGCCGCTGGGCGGCGCGTTCGCCGAGCGGGCGATCCTGGAGGAGGCCAACGCGTTCGCGGCGCCGGAGTCGCTGGGCGACGCCGAGGCCTCGGCGCTGGGCATCGGTTACCAGACCGGGTGGTTCGCGCTGCACCGGCGCGCCCGACTGCGCGAGGGCGAGACCCTGCTGGTGCACGCCGCGGCCGGAGGGGTCGGCAGCGCCGCGGTGCAACTGGGCAAGGCCGCCGGTGCCACCGTCATCGGGGTCGTCGGCGGGGCGAGCAAGGCCCGCCACTGCCGGGACCTCGGGGCCGACCTGGTGATCGACCGGCAGCGGGAGGACTTCATCCCGGCGGTCAAGGAGTTCACCGGGGGTCGCGGCGCCGACGTCGTCTTCGATCCCGTGGGCGGCGACGCCTACGCGGGCTCCACCAAGTGCGTCGCCTTCGAGGGCCGGATACTCGTGATCGGTTTCGCGGGCGGAACCATACCCACCCCCGGGCTCAACCACGTGCTCATCAAGAACTACTCGATCATCGGCCTCCACTGGGGACTGTATCTGCGTCACGACCCCGACGCCATAGTGGAATGCCACCGGCGGCTGACCGCCCTGGCCGACGCGGGCGCGATCACGCCGCTGGTCACGGAGCGGCTGAGCCTCGCCGACACCGCCGACGGCGTACAACGGCTCGCCGTCGGCGGCACCAGCGGGCGCATCGTCTGCGAACCCCCGGCAACGACAAGGAGCACGCCATGACCCGGACGGCGATCGTCACCGGAGCCGCACGAGGCATCGGCGCGGCCGTCGCCGCCCGGCTGGCCGACGACGGGCTCGACGTCGCCCTGATCGACCTGGACTCCGACGGCTGCGCCGCCGGGGTCCGGCGGATCAACGACGCGGGCGGCCGCGCCCTGGCCATCGGGGCCGACGTCTCCCGCGCCGACGACGTCGCGGGCGCGGTGACGCGGGTGGCCGAGGAGCTCGGCCCGCCAACGGTTCTGGTCAACAACGCCGGGATCATCAGGGACAACCTGCTGTTCAAGATGAGCGAGGACGACTGGGACTCGGTGCTCGGTGTCCACCTGCGGGGCGCATTCCTGATGAGCCGCGCCGTCCAGGAGCACATGACGCGGCTGCGAAGCGGCCGGATCATCAACCTGTCGAGCACGTCGGCGCTGGGAAACCGGGGCCAGGCCAACTACTCCGCCGCGAAGGCCGGGATGCAGGGCTTCACGAAGACGCTCGCGATCGAGCTGGGCAAGTTCGGCGTCACCGTCAACGCGATCGCCCCGGGGCTGATCGCCACCGACATGACCGCGGGCACCGCGCGTCGCCTCGGAATGTCCGTTGAGGACTTTTATGCGGCCGCCGCCGAGCAGACGGCGGTGGGGCGGGTGGGGCGGCCCGAGGACATCGCGCACGTGGCGTCGTTCCTCGCGAGCGAGGGCGCGTCGTTCGTGTCCGGGCAGGTGATCTACGTGTCCGGCGGCCCCGCCGACTGAGCGCCGCGCAGCTCGGCCAGCAGCGCGTGCACGCGGTCCAGGGACGGGTACAGCTCGCGATAGACGCGGTATAGGCGGGCGTAGTCGCGGTGGCGGGACGGATCGGACGGGATGCGCCGGGCGACGGTGAAGCGGGCCCGGGCGGCGGCCGTCAGGTCGTCGATGAGCCCGACACCGGCGGCGGCAACCAGGGCGGCGCCGACGGGCGCGCCCATGGACCCGCCCGGGAGCTCCACCGCGAGGCCGGTGACGTCGGCCTTGATCTGGTTCCAGGTGCGACCGCGCGCGCCGCCGCCGACGACGCGCAGTGCCGCGGGCCGGATTCCGGTGTCCGCCAGGTGTTCCAGGTTGTGGTTCAGGCCGTAGGCCGCGCCCTCCAGTATCGCGCGGACCAGGTCGGCGCGGGTGCTGGCCATGGACAGCCCCACCACGGCGCCGCGCGCGTCGGCGTCCCAGATCGGGGATCGCTCGCCGAGGAAGTACGGCAGCATGACCAGTCCGCCGCTGCCGACCGGGGCGGACGCGGCGAGCCGGTCCAGGCGCTCGAACGCGTCATCGTCCGCGTTCGAGTGTCCGAACTGGTCGCGGAACCAGCGCAGGATGCCTCCGGTGGCGACCATCGAGCCGAAGACCAGGTGGTGCCCGGGCACGACGTACGGCATCACGGTCAGCGCACCGGCGTGGGCCCTCGCCTTGTCGGCCGCGACGGCGGCGTTGACGACGGTGGACTGCCCGGTCATCTCGCACACGTCGCCGTGCGCCAGCACGCCAGCCTCCAGGCTCGCGGCGGCGCCGTCGACGAGACCGGCGACCACGGGCGTGCCGACCGCCAGGCCCGTGGCGCGCGCGGCGTCGGCGTGCACCCGCCCGACCACCTCGTGGGGCTCCGACAGCGGCGGCAGCCACGACTCGGGGATCCCCCACAGTTCACACAGCTCCGTGGACCATCGGTTCGCCGACAGGTCGTACAGCAGGCTGAGACCGGCGTGGCCGGTGTCGACGGACGACACGCCGGTCAGGCGGCGCACGACGTACCCGTTGGCCATCGCCACCCGCGCGGCGCGCGTCCTCAGGCTCGGATCGCGGCCCAGGGCCCAGGCGAGTTTCGGTGCCGCGTAATAGGAGTCGGGGCGGTTGCCGGTCAAGTCGATCACACGATCGGACTCCGCGGCGCGTCCGTCGCACTCAGCCTGGCCCCGGCGGTCCATCCACAGCAGCGCCGGGCCCAGCGGCTCGCCGGAGTCGTCGAGCAGCACGACGCTCGGCGCCTGGCTGCTCACCCCGACGACCGCCACGGACGCGGCGTCCGCGTCGGAGCGCTCCAGTGCCCCGGCGACGCAGTGCGCCACCGCGCTCCACCAGTGGCGCGGGTCCTGTTGCGCCCCACCCGATCCGACATACTCGGTGGGATACTCCCGGCGGCACTCCCCCAGCACCCTCCCGGTGTCGTCCACGACCACCGCCTTGGCCGAGGTCGTGCCGACATCGACGCCGACGACCAACGGCGAGACCCGATGCGTCGCGGGCTTCACGGTCGTGGTTTCGCCTGGGCGCGTGCGCTTTCCCGTGCGGTCATGGCCTCGGCGTCGGTCGGGGATTGGGCGGCGCGCGCGTCGGCCTCGCGTTCCAGGCGGTAGCGCCGCACCTCCTCGGCCTGGCGGGCCGCGTCCCAGCCGAGCACCTCGGCGACCACGGCGGCGGCGTGCGGGGCGGCGGCGACGCCGTGGTCGGGTGTCTCCATGAAGACGCGGGTGCGGCGCACCAGGACGTCGTCCAGGTGCAGCGCGCCCTCGTGGCTGGCCGCGTAATACAGTTCGGCGGCAAGGTATCCCGGCGCCCCGGGGACCGGGTGCGCCAGCTCCGGGCGGTCGCCCATCAGGTCGAGCAGGTCGGCGGTGAGCGAGCCGTAGCGTCCGAGCAGGTGACCGATCCACGCCTCGTCCAGACCGGACTCCTCGGCCAGCGCGCGGCTTTGGTGGCGCAGCGCCCGAAAGCCATCGGCCCCCAGGATCGGCAGCCGGTCGGTGACCGAGGCGGGCGCCCGCACACCGAGGTACGCCACGGCGGCGTCCACAGTGTCGCGCGCCATGATGCGGTAGGTCGTGTACTTGCCGCCCACCACGGTGAACATGCCCGACGGGCCCGCCATGACCGTGTGGTCGCGCGACAGGGCCGCCGTGGCGCCCTTCCTGCCGCTGACCAGGGGACGCAGTCCGGCGTACACGCCCACGACGTCGTCGCGGGTCAGGGGCCTGGCCAGCCACTTGTTGGCCTGGGACAGAAGGTAGTCGACATCGGCGGCGGTGGCGGCCGGGTCGTCGCGTTCGTGGTCCCAGGCGGTGTCGGTGGTGCCCATCAGCCAGTAGTCGAACCAGCGCCGGATGATGAACACGCTGTCGTCGGTCGGGGCGATCAGTCCACTGTGCGCGTCGATGCGGTCGGCGGGCACGACGAGGTGGATGCCCTTGGCGGCGGTGACCGAGATCGACTCCTCCCCCGCCAGCGCCTGCACGCCCTCGGCCCACACGCCCGTGGCCGAGATGACGGACCTCCCTCGGACCCGAAACTCGGTGTCGTTCATGCGATCGCGCACCCGCACGCCCGAGACCCGGTCGCCGTCGCGCAGGACGCCGGTGACCTCGGCGCGGGTGACGACGCGCGCGCCGAGGCCGGCGGCGGTGCGCGCCACCGTCATGGTGTGGCGGGCGTCGTCGACGCGCACGTCGTAATACTGCACGCCGCCGGTGATGGGCTTCGGGTTCAGGCCCGGCAACCGGCGCAGCACGCCCTTGCGGGACAGGTGCCGGTGCCCGGGGACGCTGCGGGTTCCGGTGAGCCGCAACAGGTCGTACAGCAGCACGCCCGCGCCCACGTAGGGACGCTGCCAGCGGTGGGTGAACGGGAACGTGAACAGCTCCGGCGACACCAGGTGCGGGCACAGGCGATCCACCATGAGATCGCGCTCCTTCAACGCCTCGCGCACCAGCGAGAAGTTGAGCTGCTGGAGGTATCGCAGCCCGCCGTGGAACACCTTGCCCGAGCGCGACGACGTGCCCGAGGCCAGGTCTCCGGCCTCCAGCAGCGCCACGCTCAGGCCGCGGCTGACGGCGTCCAGGGCCGCGCCCGCGCCGGTGATGCCGCCGCCGATGACGATGACGTCGAAGTCCCTCGTACCCAGCTCGGCGATGGCGGCCTCGCGCCGCGACGGGTCGAGGCGGGTGCGCCGTTCGTTCATGACGCGGCCCCCGCCCGGGCGGTCTGGCCGTAGGTGGCGACCTTGCGGCGCACCAGTTCGATCTCCTCGGCCGGAAGGATTCTCGGCCGTCCGGCGGCGTCGGCACGCAGCCACACCTCGCACAGCCACTCCAGGTAGATGTTCAGCGTGTACGCCTTGGGGAGGCCGGGCCCGACGGTGAGGGTGCCGTGGTTGCCGAGGATGCAGCCGGCGCGGTCGGCCAGCGCGGCCAGCGTGTTGTCGGCCAGCCGCTGCGTGCCGAACGTCGCGTACGGGGCGACCCGGATGGGCCCGCCGAACATGGCGACCAGGTAGTGCACCGAGGGCAGTTCGTCCACAAGGGTGGACACGACGGTGGCGGCGGTGGAATGGGTGTGCACCACGGCCCTGTGGTCCGTGGACCGGTAGACGGCCAGGTGCATCGGCATCTCGCTGGTGGGCGCCAGCTCGCCGTCGACGACGTTGCCGTCCATGTCGCACACGCACACCAGGTCGGGTGTCAGGTCGTCGTAGTCGAGTCCGCTGGGGGTGACGGCCACCAGGTCGCCGGCGCGCACGCTCAGGTTCCCGGAGGTGCCGACCACCAGGCCGTCGGGCCGCAGCCTGCGCGAATGCTCCACCAGCGCTTCGCGTTCGTCCTTGAGCAACATCGCCGCGCTCACCGTCCGGTCCCCGCGAGGAGTCGGCGGCGCCGCTGTTCGTCGGGGCGGCTGTCGATCCGGTCGGCGGCGGCCTCGGTGAGGTACCGGGGTTGCCCGACCGACAGCGCGCCCGTCAGCACCCGCGCGGCCTTGACGGCCATCTCGGTGATGTCCAGTGCTTGCGCCGGTGAGTCGGCGAGCACGAAGATGCCGTGATTGGCGAGGTAGACGACCTTCGGCGGGGCGCCGTGGGTCTCGGTGTGCCGCCGCAGTCCCTCCCGGACGGACCGGGCCAGCGCCAGTCCCGGGTCGGCGTAGGGCACCAGCAGGTTGTGCCGTCCCATCACAACGATCTGGTCGGGGAACAGCGCACCGGCCACGAGGGCCTCGGCCCGGTCGGAGCACAGGATCGCGTTGAGCGCCACGGGATGGGTGTGCGCCACGACGGTGGCTCCGGCCTCCTCGAGACACACGGCGTGCAGCAGCGCCTCCATCGACGGCCGCGGTTGGCCGGGATCGACGCGCGCGTCCCGCAGGGTCGCGTCGACCTGGTCGTCCGAGGCCGTCTCGGACGCCACCAGCTCGAGCAGCGGCGCGATCCGCACCTCGACGAAGTCGGTTTCCGACGCCGTGGGCATCCGGGATCCGCTGGCCTTCACCAGCATCCGCCCGCCCGGGCGGCGCACCGAGGTGTTGCCCTCGGCGAGCATCACCAGGTCGCGGCGGGGGTCGCCGAGGGTGCGGGACAGGTCGACCAGTTCGGTCGGCGAGTGGGCGTTCACGCGGTCTCCCTCCAGACGGCGCGGGCGGCGTCGACGCGGACGCGGTACGCGGCGTATCGCTCCTCGTATTCGCGCGCGCGGGCCGGATCGGGCTCGACCACGCCCTCCGGCGCGGTCCAGTCGTCAAGGCCGGCGCCGGGTTCGGCGACACGGCGGGCGGCCAGCGCGGCGCCGCGGGCGCCGGTTTCGGGCTGCGGCGCCAGTTTCAGCGGGCGGTTCAGGACGTCGGCGAAGATGCGCAGCCACGTCGGGCTGGCGGTGCCGCCGCCGCACATGGCCAGCTCGCCGGTGAGCCCGGCGGCCTCGAAGCAGTGCCGCGCGGCATAGGCGACCGCCTCGCAGGTGGCGCGCACCAGATCGGACGGTCTGGTTTGGATGGTGATGCGGTCGAAGTTGGCCCGCGCCGCCGGTTCCAGGAACGGGGCGCGTTCCCCCGCCGGGGAGAAGAACGGCAGGCAGGTCACGCCCCGGGCCCCGGCCGGGCTGTCGGCCAGCAACGCCTCGAGGGACTGGTGGTCGCGGCCGATGAGCCGCAGCACCCAGTCGACGGCGGCGGTGCCGACCATCGCGGGCATGGCGCGCAGCCAGCGGCCCGGCGTGCCGGTGGCCAGGGTGAGCCCGTTCGGCTCGACCTCGGTGTCCACCGTGTCCTTGAGGACCTGGCAGGCCAGGGTGGTGCCGATGATGAGGTGCCCGTCGCCGGGGGCGACGATGCCCGAGCCCAGCGCGCAGGCGGGCAGGTCGAAGGGCCCGGACGTCACGGTGATCCCCGCCCGAAGCCCGAGCCGCCGCGCGGCCGCCGCCGTCAACTCCCCCACCGGCACCGGTTCGGCGACGGGCGCCAGCAGCGACCGCCGGTGTTCCAGCCCGCACCACGCGAGCACCTCGGGGTCGTATTCGCGCCGGTGCGGGTCCAGGAACGGCAGGGAGGCATCGGAGGTGTCGGTGGCGCGCAGCCCGGTGAGGCGCTGCATGACGACGTCCTTGCAGTAGCCCGCGGTCGCCGCCCGGTCGAGGGACCGCGGCTCGTGGCGCTCCAGCCAGGCCAGGATCGGCCCGGCCGAACCGGGGAACATGGTGTTTCCGGTGCGGCGGAACGCCTTGGCGACGGTGCCGTCGGCGAGCCAGTCGCTGAGGATCGGCGCGGCGCGCGAGTCCATCCACGATATCGCCGGGCGCACCGCCGCCCCGTCTTCGTCCACAAGCCACACGCCGTCGCCCTGGCCGGTGAGGCCGATGGCGCGCGGGGTCCCGCCCGCCGCCTCGGCCACCCCGGCGACCACCTCCGCCACGGAGCCGACGACGTCGTCGATGTCCTGTTCGTACCAGCCGTCGGCCGGTGTGGACAGTCGCGTGGGCCTGGTCTGGACGGCCAGCAGCCTGCCGTCGCCGTCGAAGGCCGCCGCCTTGGTCACCGAGGTGCCGATGTCTATGCCTAGGTACATGTCAGATCTCCTTGAGTACCTCGGGGTTCGCGCAGTGGGCCAGGGGTTCGCCGCGCAGCCACCGGCCGGTCTCGCCGGCGCAGATGGTCGCCGCCAGCGTGGCGACGTCGCGGCTGCACCCGGCGATGTGCGGGGTCAACACGACGTTGGGGGTGCGCCGCAGCCGGGAGTCGAGGGGCAGGGGTTCGGTGGGGTGGACGTCGAGCCCGCACGACCCGAGCTGTCCGGAGTCCAGTGCGTCGCACAGGGCGTCGTAGTCCAGGACGCCGCCGCGGGCGGTGTTGATCAGCACCGAGCCGCGCGGCATCGCCGCCAGCTGCGCCGCGCCGATCATTCCCCGCGTCTGCGGGGTGAGCCGCTGGTGCAGGCTGACGATCCGGGATGCGGCCAGCAGCGCCTCGAGGTCGTCGACCTTCACCACGCCGTCGGCGAAGTCCGATCGGTCCACATAGGGGTCGTAGGCGAGGACCGTGGCGCCGAAGGCCGACAGCAGCCGCGCCACCCGGCGGCCCACCGCGCTGTAGCCGATGAGTCCCACGGTGGAGCCGTGAAGCTCGGAACCGGCGGCGCCGTAGGCGAAGTACCGGGCGTGCCAGTCGCCGGCGTTGATCGCGTCGCCCCCGGCGGTGATGTTGCGGCACGTGGCGATGATGAGGCCGATGGTGAACTCGGCGACGGCGTTGGCGTTGCGGCCGGGCGCGTAACTCACCGCCACGCCGTTGCGGGTGGCCGCGTCGAGATTGACGTTCACCGGTCCGCCGCGCGACACCGCGATCATGCGCAGGTCCGGTGCTGCGGCGAGGACCTTCTCGGTGAACGGCGCCAGGTGCGTCACCGCGACGTCCGCACCCGACAGTGCCTCGATCAGCCGGCCCTCGTCGCCGGCGGCCTCGTCCACCTCGGACACCGGTCCGAAGGGGACGCTCGGCCACGGCAGCGCCAGTTCGCGAACGCCGGGGCCGTCGCCGAGTTCGGCGCGCAGGGCCCGGGTGAACAGGCCGGGCAGGACGAACTCGTCGCCGGCGGCCAGGATGGTGGATTCTGTCATCGCCGCCGCTCCCCGGTCTCGACGTCGAACAGGTAGGTGCGGTCGCCGTGGAACGACACCGGCTGCCGGTCCCCGGGGGCCAGGGTCAGGCCCGGGTCGGTCTGCGCCACGACGCGGGTGTCCACTCCGGGCAGTTCGATGGTGGCCAGGCCGTACTCCCGCAGGTCCTCGTACACCACGACGGTTCCGGTGGCGTCGGCGTTGTCGGGCTCGGCGAGCATGACGTCCTCGGGGCGCACCCCGACGGTGACCGGGCCCTCGCCGTGGCCGGACAGCATCGTCACGGGGACCTCCAGGTCGGGCGACAGCCGCACGCGGTCGCCGGCGAGCGTGCCGTCCAACAGGTTCATGGCGGGTTCGCCGACGAAACGCGCCACGAACAGGTTCACCGGGTCGTCGTAGATCACGTCGGGCGTCCCGACCTGCTGCACGACGCCGTCGTTCATCACCACCACGCGGTCGGCCAGGCTCAGCGCCTCCTCCTGGTCGTGGGTGACCAGGATGGTGGTGTAGCCCAGTTCCTGTTGCAGGTGCCGCAGTTCGCGCCGGGTCACGTCGCGCTGCGCGGCGTCCAGATGGGACAGCGGCTCGTCCAGCAGCAGGACCTCCGGTTCGCGGGCCACCGCCCGGGCCAGCGCCACCCGTTGTTTCTGTCCCGACGACAATCCCGACGGGCGGGCGTCCAATATGTCGCTCAGCCCGATGCGCCCGGCCACGTCGGCCACGCGCGCCGCCCGGTCGGCCTTGCGGCGTCCCCGCGCCCGCAGGCCGAAGGCGATGTTCTCGGCCACCGTCAGCGGCGGATACAGCGCGTAGTTCTCGAAGGCCACGCCGATGCTGCGTTTCTGGGGCGGCAGGCCGATCATCGACCGCCCTCCCACCTCGATGTCGCCGCCGGTGACGTCCTCCAGTCCCGCGATCATGCGCAGGGTGGTGGATTTTCCGCAACCGGACGGGCCGAGCAGGCCCACCAGTTCACCACTGTGGACGTCGAGGTCGAAGCCGCGCACGGCCTCGACCTCGGGTCGGCCCTTGGTGCGGTACGTCTTGCGCACGTCCCGCAAAACCAGGTCGCTCATGGGGTCCTCCGTCGGCTCAGGGGGTTAGGAACAGGACAGGGGGTGGTCGCCGTGGTCGCCGCGGCGTTCATAGGCGGAGATCACGCCCACCTTCGAATTGGACGGCGAGGCCGGGTCGAACTCGTAGCCGAGCCACTCGCGCACAAGGCGGCGGGCCAGCTCGAGCCCGACGACGCGCTGCCCGAAGGTGATGATCTGGCAGTCGTTGGACAGGACCGAGCGTTCGCACGAGTAGCTGTCGCTGACGGTGGTGGCGCGCACGCCCGGCACCTTGTTGGCGCTGATGGCCATGCCGATTCCGGTGCCGCAGATGAGGACGGCGCGATCGGCCTCGCCGCGCGCCACCGACTCGGCGACGGCGAGCCCGACGCTGGCGTACGGCGTGGTCTCGCCGCGCTCCACCCCGAAGTCCACAACGGACGATACCCGGGTGTCGTCCGTCAGGTCCGCGGCGATGGCCTCCTTGTACTGGAATCCGGCGTCGTCGGCGCCCACGGCGATGCGCCACAGTCGCTGCGTCATGACCGGTCACCTCCGTGCGCGTCGTCGTTCAGGACCCGGCCGACGGCCTCGGCGCACAGC
>NZ_DASQPW010000144.1:0-5337 GCF_035643755.1 Stackebrandtia sp.
GCCCACCAAACGGACACCGGGAGCAATGAAGATCTTCTCGGTGCTTTTGAGCCATCCGAGCACGGCCAAGTCGTCGTCAATATGTCGTCCTTGGTCCGCTTCGCGCTGGCGGAACGCTGAAGCGCGGCTGTTGGGGCATCCACGAGCGTGAATCATGGGCGCTGTGTCATATGACCAGCCAGCCGTTGGCGATCAGCGCGTCGCGCAGCTCGCTGGAGTGTCCATGGTGGCGCATCTTCAGCAGCCGGCGTCCACCCGTACCGTTAATGAACACCCTTGTGTAACCGAACTCGATCGACGTGGTGACCTCTCGCCGGGCCAACCTGGTGCGGGGTCCCCACTCGATGGCAAAACGGGTGGGGCTGATCAAAGCGCGCACCCGCAGGCTCCGGCCAACTAGCCACAGATAGACGAAGAGAAACACGAGTACGGCCAGACCGGAGAGCCCCAGCACTTGTTGGGGATGTGGATGTCGCTCGCGAGACCGGACTTGCCGAGTGCGTTGACGGCCAGCACCAGCGCCCAAGCCCCGATGACCGCCAAACCAATGGTCTTGGGAACGTTCGCCTTGCCCTCGCGCAGCATCAGGGTCGTTCCGGTGTGACTCGCCGACACCGTCGCCCTGGCGGGCGGTGATGGCGTGGTCGTTGTCGCCCGTGGCGCGGGCGGGTCGAACGGCACGGCGTTGAAGTCCTGGCTGTCGGCGTGTTTCCACGTCCAGCCGTGCGCGGCACATAGCCTCCGGACATCCTCCACATCGAACCATCCAAGCTGGCCGGAAGTGACACCCGACAGGCCGTCGCCAATCAGCAGCGAGTGCGGCGGGCGGTCGGCGACCAGCCGCACCACATCGCCGTCGGCCTTGCGCCACTCGCGAGTCAATCCACCATGGAACACCAGCGAGATCCGATCGGCTCCAATGACCAGCTGTTTGGGCAGGCGACGAGTACGCAGACGAAACATCACCTGAACCAGCAGCGAAGCAAGCACCCCCGCCGCCACGGTGACAAGCACCGACGACAGATGCACCGATTCACCGTCCAGCCACCGCTCCACCAGCTGCGCCACGATAATCAGCCACGCCACGCCAAAGCATGCGAACCGTACCGGGTGGCTTGTCCACAGCTGCCAACGCGCTTTCAGCACGGACGCGTCGTCACGCTTCCCCGAATGGACCACCCGCCCCCGATCGATATCGTCCGCGGCGGACTCGAGGTTCGAAGTCATCGACAAAGCTTACGCACATCACGCGACACATCCACGTTCCCGAATGGATTGTCCGGGCCCAGGCGAACAGGTCCCGTCAGGCGACGATGCCACCCGCCTTACCCCGCAAAAGTCCCCCGGCTTCGTTGTTTACCAGCAGACTCGCCCCGCGCCCCATAGGGCATGAATCCACAATGGAATTAATGGCACACTATTGAAGCTTGCGAATTACCTAGCTCGCCGAAGGATGCGTTTGACGCTGGACAGGCTGATGCCGTAGTCGGCGGCAAGGTCGACTTGTCGGGTGCCGCTGGCGTACTTCGTCGTGATCGCGTCGAGGGCGCCGGGTTCGAGACGGTCTTTCACCGCGCGGGTGGACGCGTTTGGTGGCGTCCGCAGGCGTAGTGATCACAGGGGTCACTGTTGCCGGATGTCTGATTCTTGGGGTTCAGGAACCTATCCACCAAGGCTTTGGCCTGCGGCTTCGTGTTCGATTAAGCGACCCTAAGGACCACCCTGAATTAGGTGCGCGAAAATGGTTCTCCACTATGGAATGGGTGTCCGTGGGGCTCATCGAACTTATTCTTGCTCACACCAGTCGCTTGCCCGCCCACCCAGTACAACCACCACACTGGAATTGCGCCAGAGCCTCGCCGGGACCGACGCGAGGCGGGTCGGGTTGGTGGGTTTGGAGGTTGTTGGTGGGTGTTTCGGTCGTGTCTACGTCGGCACCGTCGTGGTGGTGTCGTGGTTGGGTTTCATCAGGGGTGAGGTCATGAGGTATTGGGCGGTGCGGGCGTTGTAGGCGGTGGGTATGTTGCGTAGCGTCGCCAGGCGTTGCAGGGCTTGGACGTCGCTGGTGTGTGGGTGGTTTGTCAGTGGGTCCCAGAAGAAGATCAGCATGTCGATGTCGCCTTCGACGATGCGCGCGCCGATTTGTTGGTCACCGCCCAGGGGCCCGGAGTGGAGGCAATGCACCGTCAGGCCGACCTGCGCGTTGAGCATGCGGCCGGTGGTTCCGGTGGCGTACAGGCGGTGTTGTGTCAGCGAGTGTCGGTTTGTCCGCGCCCAGTCGCGCAGGTCCGATTTACGGCCATCGTGTGCCACCAGGGCGATTCCGTGTCCGGCAGTCGTGGGTGTGCTCATGCCGTTGCTCCTCGGGACTCGTATACCTCGACGTGTGGGAGCAAGCGTCGCAGCGAAATGTTTCGGGATCCGGCGGCCGACGGTAAATTGATTGCTTCGGGTCCGGTTTCGGGTGTGGATGGCCGGGAAAACGACGTCGAATTGGCGCAGCGGCGCCGACGGGCGGGTTCAGATTTCTGTGCGCAACAGTGCGATCAGGGCCGGGAAGTGTCGCTCTAGGTCGGATCGGCGTAGCTGTGCCATGTTGCTGTTGCCGCGGTTGACCTGGTGGATCAGGCCAGCTTGACGCAGTACTCGAAAGTGGTGGGTGAGCGTGGCCTTGGAGACCGGGAGACCGAAGGAGCTGCAGTGTCGTTCGGTTCCGTCGGGTTCGGCGAGCAGGGTGAGTACCACTGTGCGGCGGTGCCGGTCGGCCAGCGCGGCGAAGATCGCACCGAGGTCCATGTCCTCGGCGGCGGGTTCGTCGGTGTCCGGCACAGTGGATCCCTTCACTCAAGGTACGGTTTGCATCGTACCTGACGGGGAGCTAGCCTCTGAGGTATGACAGATGCCGTACCTTCGGGTGGTTCGCCTTATGCCCTGGTGGGATTCGCCCACCCCAAACCGGAACGTGCCGACGAACTGCGTGAGTTGCTGTTGTCGTTCGTCGCGCCGACCCGGGCCGAAGACGGCGCGCTGGAGTACCACTTCCACGAGGACACCGAAGCCCCGGGCACCTTCATCTTCTACGAGGTATGGCGATCCAAAGCCGACCTCGACCGGCATTTGGCGCTGCCGCATATGAAGGCGTTTTGGGACAGCCGGATGGAATATCTCGAACAAGACCTCGATATTCGCTGGCTCACCATGCGCAGCCCATACCCGCGGCCGATCGACGGGTAACACCAGCACCCGCCCGGCGCCAATCCGAGGTTGGTCCGGCCCCCGCTGGCACTGACGGAGTCACCTGGCTGGACTAACATCCCACACACGCCGTAGAGCAGGTGTGGGAAGCGGCTTGCGTCGCGCGTAGCCGCCAAGACGGCGAAACTCGGAAGCCGATCGTGCTTGACGCAGCAATCGCGGGCAAGTCGCGGGTGCGGGCGCATATCGGGGTGCGCCATACCGACAACGCCGCAAGGCGCCGTGTGATGGGCGCGCGGCAGGAACGCAGCCTTCCACTCAGACGTTAGTCCCGGGCCTTGATCTCGACGACCTCATAGGGGGCGGGCCCGGGGCCGTCAATGTATTGCCGTATGGCTGTTCGGGTCCTGGCGATCACCGGATTGTCCCTGCCGGCTCGGTCGAGGGCTTCCTTGGTCGCCCAGTGCATGTGGTTGATGACCTGTGTCCCGTCCTTGCCGCGCAACAAGTGCATCGACAACAGGCCCGGGATATCGGCGGGATCGCCGGCGTCGCGGATGCAGTCGATGAACTGTTGCTGGCTGTTCGCACGGACGTGGAACACGTTGATGGCGAAGACGTCCGGCCGGTCGGCTGCGGGGAAGATGATCACGACGGTCTCCTTCTGGTTTCGGGGTGGCGCGCGATGTGCGCGTCAGCCCGAAGGCTAATCTGTTAACAGTGACTGTCGTGTAACACTTAATGGATGAGTCCCGCCGCCTCGCAACCTCGCCGCCGCGGCCCCCGCAGCGACGCGCAACGCAATGACCAACACATCCTGGAAACCGCCGCCCGGATATTGGCCGAGGACCCGCGCGCCACGATCCAGCGCATCGCGGACGAAGCCGGCGTGGTGAGGGTGACCGTCTATCGCCGTTTCCGCAACCGCGAGGCGTTGCGCCGGGCCATTTTCGACACCGCCGCCGCTGAGACTCACCGGGCCATCACCGACGCCGTCGACCGCGACCTCGACCCGGTCGCCGCGCTGCGGGCTCTCATCGTCGAAATGGCCGCGATCATCCAGCGTTATCCGGTGCTGTCGGTGTCCACCGACTGGCAGCCCGCGCCGGGCGACACGCATCGTCCCGTTCCGCCGCCACCCGCACGGCGCATGCACCAAGCCGTCTTCGCGCTCGTCGAACGCGGCCAGAAGGAGGGCCTCCTGCGCGACGACCTCCCGCCGGAACTGCTGCCGCAGGCCATTACCGGCACTCTCCACATCGTCACCCGTTTCGCCCGCAGTCTTCGAGCCGACCCCGACAGCATCGGCGGCCACGTCGCCGAACTGCTCCTCAACGGTTTTACCGCCCCGGCCGCGATCCGACAGTGACCAGACGGTCGCCGTCGACCGCGCCACCGCCACCCGCATTCCCACCTGGCCGGATCGACCACGCACGCGACCTAGGCGTCGGGAAACTCGATCTGGGGTGTGTCGTCGGCGTCGAGGAGGAAGTATCCGAGGAACGTCACGCCTTCGTCTTGCGCGTCGAACCGCGCGATGCGCACGCCTTCGGGTTCGTAGAACACGTCACCGGGGCCGAGTACGGAGCCCGGGTCGCCGTCGACCTGGTAGATCACGGAACCGGTCTCGATACTGCCGAAAACCGGGCCATTGTGGACGTGCGTCCCCGCGGCGTGGCCGGGGGCGATCGTGATGCGCCGGATCTCGACACGATGCGTGGTCACGGGCGCCAACAGCGGCTGGTCCAGAAGGATCGTGCGGGTCAGCGGGGGCGGGTCTTCGGCGGGACCGGCGTGACCGTGACCGAGGTACTCGGCGTCGGTGACGACGGGCCCGGCCTCAGGCGTCCTGCCGTCGTCGGGGATGTCCTCGATGGCCAGGTGGGTCATGGCGGTCGCCGCGGTGGCGCCGTGCCAGTGCCATTCGTCCGGGGCGATGCGCACGGTGTCGCCCGCGTGGATGGTCTCGACGTTGCCGCCTCGACGCTGGACGAGGCCCGCGCCGTCGGTGACGACGAGCACCTGGCCCAGCCGGTGGCGGTGCCACACGGTGCGGGCGCCGGGTGCGAAGCGGACGCGATCGACGTGGGTTCCCGACGGCTTCTCGCCGCCGGTGACCGTGTCGATCCAGGCTTGGCCGGT
>NZ_DASQPW010000145.1:0-4295 GCF_035643755.1 Stackebrandtia sp.
CGCGCAGCAGCAGGAAGAGCAAGGCGTAGGCGATGGTCGACAGGACGCCGACGCCGGCGAAGCGCGCGACGGGCGTGGCGACCGCGAGCCGCGCGACGCCCTTGAGATCCGCGACGGCGGTCCCGACGATGTCCACGCGCGAGTCGGGGTCGTCGACCCAGTCGACGGGGACCTCGTGGATGCGCAGGCCCGCGCGCTCGGCGAGCACCAGCAGCTCGGTGTCGAAGAACCAGCCGGTGTCCTCGATCATGGGAAGCAGGCGGTGGGCGACGTCGGCGCGGACCGCCTTGAATCCACATTGGGCGTCGGAGAAGCCGGCGGCCAGCCCGCCCCGCAGCAGCGCGTTGTAGGCGCGGGAGATGAACTCGCGCTTGCCCCCGCGCACCACGCGCGAGCCGCGCGCCAGCCGGGATCCGATCGCGACATCGGAATGCCCCGATATCAGCGGGGCCACCAGCGGCAGCAGCGCGTTGAGGTCGGTCGACAGGTCGACGTCCATATAGACCAGTACCGGCACCTCGGAGTTCGACCAGACCCGCTTCAGGGCGCGCCCGCGCCCCTTCTCCTCCAGGCGCACGAACGCGACCTGCGCCAAGTCGTCGGCGAGCCGCGCGGCGATGGCCGGGGTGTCGTCGGTGCTGGCGTTGTCGGCGATGGTGATGCGGTACCCGTACGGGAAGGTGCGGGCCAGGTGCGCGTGCAGGCGCCGCACGCACCGCTCCACATCGTCCTGCTCGTTGTGGACGGGAATCACCACGTCCACCACGGGCTCATAATGGCCCGCGGGGACGGGTTGCCGGATCGGCAGCCCCCGCGTCGTTGGTGCCTCGGTCGTTGTCATGGACCGAAGCCTCGCCGCGCGGGCTGTAGGGCGTCTTTGGCGAAGCTGTGCGCCGGCTATGTGTCGTCGCGAACGGCGGCGACCGCCAGCGTGGTGAATCGCACGGTCATGGAGCCGCCGAGGGCGTCGATGGCGTCACCGACGGCCTCCAGCACGGCGTCGAGGGCGCCGGGCGGGGCCTGGGTGAAGCCGCCCGTGGTGGACAGCTGCTCCAGCCAGGCCGCGCGGGTGTAGGTGTCGTCCCAGGTGAAGCGCCACTGCCGCGCGGGCGCGAAGCCGCCGGCCTCGGCGATCTCGCCCGCGACCTTGGCGCAGCCCGCCTCGTAGACGTCGGCGACGCGGCGGGCGCTGTAGGGCAGCGGGGAGTCGGGAAGAACCTGCTTCATACCCGCGGCGAGCGCGGCGGTCACCTCGGACGGCGGGTCTCCGGCGTTCCAAAACACCACTAGCGGCCCGCCGGGGCGAAGCACCCGTGCCGCCTGGGCGATTCCCGCCATCGGGTCGACCCAGTGCCAGGCGGTGCCCGCGACCACGGCGTCGAAGCGACGGCCGTCGGGGTCCCATTCCTCGAACTTTCCATTCTCGACGGTGACGCCGCTGTCGCGGGCGAAGGCGGCCATCCGCTCGTCGGGCTCGACACCCAGCACGGTGCGGCCCGCGGCGATGAGCTGGCGGGCCTCGATTCCGGTGCCGCAGCCGACGTCGAGGATCTCGCGGCCGGGCGCGGTGTCGACGATGCGCCGGATCAGCTCGTCGGGGTAGCGGCTGCGGGCGCGGTCGTAGCGGGCGGTGTCCACGCCGAAGGATTCGGCGATGTCGCGCTGCTCGTGGGCCTTGGCGTTGGGCGGTTCCGCTGGTCGCGGCGGTATAGTGGTCATGCGCCCACTATAAACGGGCAAGTGCCCACTCGTCCACCGAGCCAGGAGACACCATGCCGACCGGGGTGGCCATGCGCGACGCGCGCCGCCAGCTGTTCGACGCCGCCGAGCGCATCCTGCTGCGCGACGGCCCCAGCGCGCTGACCAGCCGCGCGGTCACCGCCGAGGCGGGCTGCGCCAAGGGGGTGTTGCACCGCCACTTCGACGACTTCGACGGCTTCCTCGCCGAGTTCGTGCTCGATCGCGTCAAGCGGATCGACGCGCAGACCGCGTTCCTGCGCGACGCCGCGGGGGTCGGCGACATCGTCGACAACCTCGCCGCCGCCCTGGGCGGGCTGTTCGACTCCGTGGCCGTGGCGATCGTCCCGCTGGTCACCTTCCGCGACGAGCTGCGGGCGCGGCTGCGCCGCGACTGGCCCGCCGGCGTCCCGGTCCTCACCGAGGCGGTGACCCTGGTGGCGTCCTATCTGGAGGATGAACGCGCCCGCGGCCGGATCGCCGCCGACGCCGAGGTGGACGGGCTGGCGCCGATGCTGATCGGCTCGGCCCACCTGCTGTTCGCCGACCGGACCGGCCCCGCCCCCGGCTCCGACGACGTGCGCGCCATCGTGGAACGGGTGATCGGCGGCGCGCTGCGCGGCCCGACGGTCCGGCGGCGGCGCGGCGTCAGCCCGACGAACTCGGCGCGGGGCTGACCGGCAGCCGAATCGCGAAGCTGGTGCCGTCGGCGTCGGTGTCCACCGCGATGGATCCATTGTGGGCCGTGACGACGGCCTCGGCGATGGCCAGGCCGAGACCCGTGCCGCCCGTGCCGCGCCAGCGGGACGCGTCCCCGCGGGTGAACCGCTCGAACAGGTGCGGGACAAGGGATTCGGGGATACCCGGGCCGTCGTCGGCGATGGTGATCACCGCGGCGTCGGTCTCGGCGGCGACGGTGCCGGTGACCGTGGTGCCCGGCGGGGTGTGGGTGCGGGCGTTGGCCAGCAGGTTGACCAGCACCTGGTGCAGGCGCGCGGCGTCGGCGCTCACCACCACCGGACGGTCGGGCAGCTCGAGCCGGTAGTGGTGGTCGCCGCCCGCGGCGCGGGCGTCGGCGAAGGCGTCCATCACCTGGGCGCACACGTCCACCTCCTCCATGGACAGCGGGCGGCCCGAGTCCAGGTGGGCCAGCAGCAACAGGTCCTCCACCAGGCCCGTCATGCGGGTCGCCTCGGATTCGATGCGCCCCAGGGCATGCCGGGTGTCGGGCCCGGGGTCCTCGGTGCCGCGGCGGGTGAGCTCGGCGTAGCCGCGGATCGACGCCAGCGGGGTGCGCAGCTCGTGGCTGGCGTCGGCGACGAAGCGCCGCACCCGGGTCTCGCTGTCGTGGCGGGCCTCCAGGGCGGCGCCCACGTGGTCGAGCATGCGGTTGAGCGCCCCCCCGACCTGGCCGATCTCGGTGCGCGGGTCGGTGTCGCGCTCGGGGACCCGCTCCGACAGGCGCACCTCGCCCCGGTCCAGGGTCTGGCGCGACACCCGGGCGGCGGTGGCCGCCACCCGCCGCAGCGGACGCAGGGCCGCGGAGACGATCCCGGTGCCCGCCAGGCCCGCCGCCAGCAGCCCCGCGGCGGTGACGCAGCACTCCACGATCAGCAGCGTGTTGACGGTGTCGCGCACGTTCTGGGTGGGAAGCCCGACCAGGAGCCGGTCGTCGTCGGGGGTCGTCACGTAGGCGACCCGATAGTCGCCCAGTCCCGGAATGTCCACATTGTGTCCGCGGGAGTCGTGCGGGATGTCGGCGAACGCCGCGATCTGGTCGGATTTCAACGGCTTCAACCGATCGAAGGGGGTGAGGCTGGTGCCCTCCCGGCTGACCGCGGCGTCGGTGACCTTGCCGTGGCCGTCGACGATCGCGCCCAGGGTGCCGATCGGCTGCCCCGGCATCGCCACGAACTCCAGCCCGTGCGACCGCGGCCCACCCTCCCGCGAGGCCACGGCGTGCACCTGGTCGTCCAGCTGGTGGTACAGATAGGACTGAAGCACGATGGTCGTGATGACGGCGATGACGGCGCCGACCACGGCGACCAGACCGATGACCGACAGCACCAGCCGGGTGCGCAGCTTCATGGCGCCGGCGCCGGTTTCAACACGTACCCCGCCCCGCGCCGCGTGTGGATCATGGGCGGCCGCCCCGCGTCGATCTTGCGGCGCAGATACGAGATGTACAGCTCCACCACATTGGCCTGACCCCCGAAGTCGTAGTGCCACACCCGATCCAGGATGGTCGCCTTCGACAGCACCCGCCGCGGGTTGCGCATCATGAACCGCAACAGCTCGAACTCGGTGGCGGTGAGCTCGATGTCCTGTCCCCCACGGGAGACCTCGTGGGTGTCCTCGTTGAGCGTCAGGTCCCCCACGCTCAGCACCGACTCCCGCGCGTTGTTCTGGGCGCCGGCCCGCCGCAGCAGATTGCGCAGCCGCGCCAGCACCTCCTCCAGGCTGAACGGCTTCGTGACGTAGTCGTCGGCGCCGATCGTCAGGCCGCGCACCCGATCCTCCACGGCGTCCTTGGCGGTGAGGAACAGCACGGGCAGCTG
>NZ_DASQPW010000146.1:0-4013 GCF_035643755.1 Stackebrandtia sp.
GTCGATGATGACGGTGCCGCCGAAGTTCGCCAGCGCCCGCGGTGACAGGCAGTGCCGCAGCTCCGCCGACACCCGCGCCGACACCTTGTCGGGCTCGGCGGGCGCCAGCTTGGCGGAGACGTTGGCCGGGTACGCCGAGTACTCGGTGGGGCCGTCGATGGCCCGCACCGCGGGCCCGGCCACCCGGTAGAACAGCCCGCGCCTGCCCAGGGCCTTGCCCGCCACCGAAACCAGCGACGCGGCCAGGATGCGCGGCAGTCCGACGTCCTGAATGGCCAGTTGCATCGTGGTGGGGTCGCCCAGCCCGATGCCGTGCGGGGTGCGCACCACGTGCCTGGACAGCCGCCGCGCCCACCACCCCGGGTGGACGTCCCAGGTGAAGTAGGAGCGGCCCTGCGAGATGGCGACGATCTTCTCGCTGATGTACAGGAACCAGCGGTCGCCGTCGGCGAGACCGGACACATCGGATGGTGCCTCGTCGAGGCCCATGAAGAAGCCGCCGACCCGCTCGGCGGCCAGCGAGGGGATGTCGACGCCCTCGGTCACCAGGTCGCAGCGCAGCGGAAACCGCGCCCAGCCCTCGTCCGCGGTCACCAGCGGCTTGCCGTGGTTGGACACGTAGTCGCTCTTGGGCGGCGCCTGCGGGTGCATGCCGGGCGTCGCGCTCAGCCCGGCCTCGGCGTCGTCCAGCGCGGACTGCGCCAGCATCGGGTCGGAGTCGATGAACTCCCGCATCCACAGCTCGACGTTGAGGATGCGCCAAAACGTCATGGTCTCCGCGCTGGACTTACCGGCCAGATAGGACTTGAACGCCCGGACCACGGCCTCCTGGTCGAAGTACGGCCGCTTGGCGAAGCTTTCGGAGGTGAACATCTCGTACAGCGAGTTCTTCAGGCGCTTGAACCACGCCTCCTCGGGCGTGGTGAAGCCGATCTTGTTGCGGCGCTGGTTGATCATCGGCGGCAGCAGGTCCTTGGTGGCGTCGCGCAGCGCCCGCTTGTTCCAGCCCGCCTTGAGGATCATCGCGTCGTCGTGCGTCCACAGCAGGCGCAAGAGCTCGGTGTCGAGGAACGGCACCCTGCCCTCGACCGAGAAGCGCATGGTGTTGCGGTCCTCGTAGCGCAGCAGGGATTGCAGGCTGTGCCGGAAGATGTCGTCGGCCAGCCGCGCCTTGAGGTTGTCGGGCACGACGTCGAAGCGCTGCCCGCGGTGCCGCTCGGCGAACTCCCGGTTCAACAGCCCGTCCACCGGGATGTGGGAGCGGCGGTTCAGCTTGTCGGCCACGGTGAAGCGGCCCAGCCGCCACAGCACGTCGGTGGAGCGGGCCAGTTCGGCCAGGGCCGCGCGCTTGTTTCCGTTGCGCCACAACTGCCGCAGGTATACCAGGTAGTACGGGACGTACCCGGCCATCATCTCGTCGGCGCCCTGGCCGTCCACCATGACGGTGACGTGTTGGGACGCCTCGCGCATCACGCAGTACTGGGCGTAGGGGCCGGTGGAGATGACCGGTTCCTCCTGGGTGCGTACGAAGTCCAGCAGGTCGACCAGGAACCGGTCGGGGCTCGGAAGGATCTTGTGGACGGTCAGTGCGTCTGTCCGCCCCTCGGCCACCGCGTCGACGTAGCGCTCCTCGTCGTTGAGCTCCCCGGGAAACACCGCCGAGAAGGTCTGCTGCCGCTTGCCCACCGCCTGGGCCTCGGTGTCGGACTCGGCGAGCATCCGGTGGGTGAGCGCCACGATGGTGGAGGAGTCCAGGCCGCCCGACAGCGCCGTGCCCACGGGCACGTCGGAGACCAGGCGGCGGCGCACCGCGGTGTGCAGGGCGCGGCCGAAATCGTCGGCGGCGGCGGGGTCGTAGCGCCGATCGGTGCCCGCCAGGGACTCCATGTCCTCGTAGAGGCGGGTGTAGGTGTGCCGGGTGATGGTGCCGTCGGGGGTGATCTCGGCGGCCTGCCCGGGAAGCAGCCGGCTCACGCCCTCGAAGAACGTCGCCTCGGTGTCGTCGTGCACCCGGAACTTCAGGTAGCGGTACACGGTGGCGTCGTCGGGCCGTCGCTCGATGAGCTGACTGGCGAACAGGGGACGGAACTGGCTGGCGAACACCACGACGCCCTCGGGCGAGCGCGCCAGATACAGCGGCTTGATGCCGAACTGGTCGCGCGCCAGCGTGACCCGCCCGGACTCGCGGTCGGCGATGGCCAGCGCGAACATGCCGTTGAACCGGTCAAAGGCGGCGTTGCCCCACTCGCGCCACGCCGTCAGCACCACCTCGGTGTCGCAGTGCGTGGTGAAGGAGTGCCCCAGCGCCGCCAGTTCGTCGCGCAGCTCGCGGAAGTTGTACACCTCCCCGTTGTATACAATGGAGTAGCGGTCGTCGGGCGACCACATTGGCTGGTCGCCGGACTCCTTGTCGATGATGGCCAACCTGCGGTGTGCCAGCCCGAATTCCCGGCCCACCGCGAAGCCCTCGCCGTCGGGCCCGCGGTTCACCATGGCCGTCGACATGCGCCGCAGCATGGGCAGGGCGTCGACATCGAGCGCGCCGACAAAACCGGCCAAACCACACATATTTCCCCCACTTGGTACAGTGGACGCGCATCCCCGCATCCCTCCGTGAGGCAGCGTACCTTATGCGTGTTTTGTGGCAAATACGGGAAATAGCCGCTTTCGATCCATTGTGCCCACAGCGCGGCGCCGACCCCGTCGGTTAGATTGGACGACGATGACCAAGCCGATGCGGATCGTGTGCTACACCTGCGGCGGGGCCGGTGACATCCCGATTCCCCGCGCCTATCTCAACAGCACCACCAAGAAGATCGAGGCCCGCTACGTCCACGAGGAATGCTGGTTCTGCCAGGGCGAGGGTCGAATCATCTTCGCGCGCCGCCGCCGCTGAGTCAGGCGCGTTCCAGCCGGCGCCGCAGGGTGTCGGCCGACAGCGGGTAGGCGCCGTGCCGGTGCACCCCCTCGCTCACCTCGCGGTCCGACGAGATCACCACGACCGGGCGGCCGTTGGGTTCGGCGCGCACCAACGCCCGGATCACCTCGTCGGCGGTCTGGTTCTTGCGGCTGAACAACACCCGCACCCCGCGCGGCGCGGCCGGTAGCCCCACCATCCGCTCGGCGCCGTCGAACACCACCGTCACCTCGGTGCCGGTCTGGGCGGCCAGCCCCGACAGGCCCCGCACCAGCCGCTGGCGCTGCTGCTCCAGCGGCAGGTCGCCCCAGCCGCCGATCGTGACGTTGTAGCCGTCGACGATCAGGTGCGCCTGGGGCAGCGTCAGCAGCTCGTCCAGCCGGATCGGGTCGTCGGCGCCCAGGCCCCGGGCCGGGCTGCGGGCGGGGTCGTCGGGGCGCAGCGATTCGTTGTCGGCCACGAAGTCGCCCGGCACCCGGTCCACCGGATCCAGGGCCAGCTCGCGCCGCAGCCCCTGCGCGGCGCCGCCGATCGTCTCCAACAGCAGCCACAGCCGCGAATCGTTGAAGGACCGGGCATCGCGCGCCCCCCGGCGGGCGCGATCCAGCGCCTTGACGGTCTCGTCCAGCTGCGACCGCAGCCGCCGCAGCTCGGTGGAGTGGTTCTGTTCGGCCTGCCGCAGCCGCCCCTTCTCCGCCGACAGCGCGTCGGTCGCCTTGCGCTCCCGGCGCTTGATCTCGCGCAGCTCCTTGGTGAGGCCGTGGTTGCGCTGCCGCAGCTCGGCGGCCTCGGCGCGGGCCTCGGTCAGCTCGACGCGCAGCTTCTCCGACTCCCGCTCGGCGATGGCGCGGTCGTGCTCGGCGCCGGCCGCGCGGTGCTCGGCCTCGCTGATCCGCACGCTGACCCGGTGGGCGGCGTCGGCGTCGGCGGCCTCCCGATTCGCGGCGTCGACCAGGTCGCGCCAGCCCTCGGGCCGCGACAGGAACGCCATGGCCGCGGCGTTCGCGCTGGACGTGTCGCCGCCGACCTCGCCGTCATCCACAGCCGACGCCAGTGCGGGGTCGGCCTCGCGCGCCGCCTCGGCCACCCGCTGCCG
>NZ_DASQPW010000147.1:0-13532 GCF_035643755.1 Stackebrandtia sp.
TCATCGCACGAGATGACGTTGACGGCGTCACACTCCGGCGGTGCCGCAAAGCCCGCAAGAATTCGCAGGTTGACGCAGGTTCGCTTGTACAGCTTCTGTGGCGCGACGAGGCATTGTCCATTCTCACGCGTTATGGCATAGATGCAGGCGTTCGTACGAAGCCTAGAGCTGCGCTTTGGAAACGGCTTGCACTAGCGCTCGAACTTGACCAGCTTCGAGTCGAGGTCCGTGAAACGCTTATGGCACGCCGTAGTTGGCGAGAGCGTCCAAGACAACATGAAAGTGCCGAGACATTGCAGCCTTCAGGTGCGTTGTCGGGTTTCCTGGCCCGTCGGCTCCAGTAGCGACATCTTCGATGTAGCGATCGCCCGCACTGAAATTACGTCCAGCAAAATAAGGAGCAGCAGCTACATTGCGGGCCAGCTGGACATACTGAGGGCTTGGGTTGTTCTTTGTTACCGCGCGGTGGACTAGCCATTCTTCCCGAAGCGCATACCGGATATTGGGGATTGGGCTCCACGGCACGTCAGCGTAGGTAGGAACTCCGACCGCGTAATCGCTGTATGTCAGAAGTCGTTCCGACCAACGCGTCACCAGCAATCTGAAAGCTGCCGCGTCTGAGCGAGGAATCGCCCCCACAGTCGACTGCTCCACGTGGGTAGCAATCGATTTGGGAAACCCGGAAAACGCTGCAACGACATTGCGCCAGGACATGAGGTGTGGCAGGACCGCCAGGGCTGCTATGACCGCTCCAGATTGGGCGGCGGCCCCGCCGTCAACAAGTCCAGCGTCAATCACCAGATCGCAATCGGTCACAGCGCAGCCACAACGAATCAGCACCCGCTTGATGGCCGCAAGTACGTCGGCGTGGCTCCTTCCCAGCACCTCCTCACAGTCAATCCGAAGCACCATTCCACGGCGGTCCTCGGTGATCAACTGTCGCGCTCCGAGACACGCCTCTTCTGCCTCATCGAGTGTTACAACAGGTACCACCGCAGAACCAGCCGTTCGAAGCGAGTCGAACATGTCGACGACTCGCTCGGCCCATTTTTGGGCTTCCATGCCCGAACGGTTGATTGGCTGGACCCATGCAACGTGTGCCACGAGCGGCCAAGCCCGGGCAATCCCCGACACTTTCACAGGATCAACGACCTCAAGCAACGGAATGAAGTAATCGGCCCGGGTCTCACGAACTGCGTGAAGTTCCGCCTGCTTCGCCTTCAATATGGCCACATAGGATGGACGGTGTATGGATGTATTGGGAGCAACCATCCCTCGAGTCAAACATGTGACAACATAGAGAACTGTCAATAACTAGCTTGCGTGGGCCTGGAATCTGAGGTTTGCGGTGCGTTGTGTAGTGCGAGGCCAGATAGTTGCATGTGCAACACCTGAACGGTGGCCTGGTTCTGAGGTAGCAGCCAGGTTTGGAGGGAGACGCGTACGACTCATCATTTGGGTGAGCTCGTATGCGGGCGCGAAATGCCGTTGGAAGCAGCTAGCGCAGCGTTGCAAACGGGAAGTCTAGGTTCGTGCCCAAACTACCGTCCGCCATACGATCGCGTCGATGTCGAGCTCACCACAGGTCCTTGCCTCGCGCAAACAGCTTGTGATCTTGTGGCTACTGGATGGAAAGTAGTTCTTAGCGTCACTAACTCGAACACAAGACCCCAACCACCGCCAGGGGGGAGCGCGAGCAGCGAAGCCCCTGCGACACCGCCCGACGGGCGGCAAAATAACGAGAGCGAAACGACTTGGCCCCACCAAGCACACTCCACCCTCGACCGAGTGGTCCTTAGCAGTGCTTATTCGAACTCAAAACCTCAGGTCACAGCCTTGGTGGATCGGTTCATGAGCCCCAAGAATCAGACATCTAGGGACAGTGACCCCTGTGATCACTACGTCTGCGGACGCCACCAAACCCGCCCGCCCCGCGCCGTCAAAGACCGCCTCGAACCCGGCGCCCTCGATGAGATCGTGTCGAGGTTCGCCGATGGTTCCCGACAGGTCGACCTAGCGGCGGAGTACGACATCAGCCTGTCGACGGTGAAGCGTATCTTGCGGCGTTTCCGGATTGATGTAACGCTCAATCGAAGCCCCGCCGAGTTGGCGCACGCTGACCAACAGGCATAACGCCACATCCCTGACGCAACGGCGTTACTGGCCCAGCGCCCACGGCACTGTCCCCACCGGGGTCACACCAAGGCCCTTAAACAGACAGTCCCCTCAGTACGGATCGTCGTTGGGCGCGTTTGCGGCGTGTGCTGCCGCAAGCACCACGGATGGGGTGCCCGGTGGTGCGGTGTCGGCGGATGCTGTTGGAAGCCATGTGCTGGCGTGTTCGGGTGGGGGTGGCGTGGCGGGATCTTCCGGCCGAGTTCGGCCCTGGTCGACGGTGTACTGCCTGTTTCGGTCGTGGCAGCGGGCCTGGACCTGGCGACGGATCTTGACGGCGTTGCAGGCGATGGCCGTGGTGTCGGCGCCGATCGTGTGGGATGTGAGCGTGGATTCCACCGTCGTGCGGGCTCATCAACACGCCGCTGGGGCCCGAGCCTGCGGGAAGAACCCGCAGGAGCCTGTCGATCACGGGCTCGGTCGCTCCCGCGGTGGCTGGTCCACCACGATCCACCTTGCCTGTGACCAGCGTCAACGACCCTTTTCGGTTCTGGTCACCGTTGGTCAAGGCGCCGACAATCCCCGCATGATCGAGGTGCTGGACGACAAGGCGTACTCCAGCCGAGCCAACCGGGTCCGCGAAGGTTCACAAGGCGGCCGACCACCATCCTTTCGACCGCACGATCTACAAACAACGCCACGCCGTGGAATGCGGCATCAACCGCTTGAAGCAATACCGCGCCACCGCCACCCGGTACGACAAACTCGCCGTGTCCTATCAAGCCACCATCCACATCGCCTGCATCCTCACCCGGCTGGACTAACCTCACATACACGCTCTAGCCGAAAGGACTGAGTTTGAGTGAGTTCGAAGACGCCTACATTGGTGGCGATGTATGACATCGGGCATTGGGAACCATTGCGAGTGGCCGAGTTCAGGCTGTCGGCCGATGGTACCGCTTCCCTCACCATCCTTGAGCCTGGCTGCGGACACCTTGCCCAGACGTGGTTCGACCGAGGAGTGGAGATACTCGGCGAGGCGCGATATGTAAAACCAGAAGACGGCGCAAACTTTATGCGAGCGCTGCTACAGAGGTTCAATATGAGCTACACGTTTCTCTCCGGCGAGAGTGATAGAGCTTGATGGAAGCGATGAAGGCGACCGGTTCCACGAGCTCGAACCGCTGGTGACCCTTCAGATGCCGATCACCGCACCGACGCCAGCCGGCTGAATAGCTACTTGAAGCGGGCGTACAGCGCGTTGAAGAAGTGTTCCTCGGGATCACCGAACCACGGGTGAGTTTTCTCGCCCTCGCTCGTACTGCTGGTGATCTGCGACGCCTGCCAAACTCCGGATAGGACCTCCTCCAGCAGTATGCTCATCAGGCGAGTGAAATCCGGTGCACACAGAAAATGCCGTTCTTCGTCGCGGCCGAAATTGATGATCTGACCAGTCGTACCTGTTGGGCCCGGGTCGAGGTCGAGCCCAATGTAGTCGTCGCTTATCGGATCCGACCACAGAGGAATCCATCCCGGCGAGGTGTATAGCGGCTTGATCATTCCCTCGGCGCCCGGGAACACCCCGCCCATCTGCTGAAGGTCCTCGATGTCGGAACCACGACGAATCTCGGACCAGGATTCGTGGTGCTCGCGGATCTCAGTCGTGGACAGGAAATTCAACGTAGGGATGCACGGCACCCCATGTCCAGAGTTCGGCCCGGTGGTGATCGTCTTCTGCCCATTGCGGATGGCCAAGACGCCCTTCACCTCGGCGGGGAGGATGTATCCGATAGCCGCATCCAGCGCTTGCAACTCGGCCGAGTCGGCAGGCGGTGCAAGGTTCTCGTACGCGAACGGAACATTGATACGAAGCCACGAAACGTAGTCGACGAAGATGTCTGCTGCGGTCATCGTCCCGATCCTAGACCGATTCAATCGGAGGCTTCACAGACATCACAAACAGACCCTAGTGGACTCTGCCCGATAGGACAACACATCTCAAACCATGCGCCGATCCCGTGACACAACACCAGTACCGCGACACAAGAGACACCACAACACTAAAATCCGAATTTGTGGTCGATACTGGGATCGAACCAGTGACCCCTCGCGTGTGAAGCGAGTGCTCTCCCGCTGAGCTAATCGACCGCGGTGCGGGCATTAATGTACCCGACGGGTGGTGGGGGGTTGGGGAGGGGTGGCCAACTGGGGGGTTGGGTTGGGGAGGGGTCATTAGACTGGCGGATATGTCGCGTAATCCCGAAGTTACTCGGTCGAAGATCCTTGAGGCGGCCCGGAAGGAGTTCGCCGAGCGGGGGTTGGCCGGGGCGCGGGTGGATCGGATCGCGGGGTCGGCCGGGGTGAACAAGGAGCGGTTGTACGCGAACTTCGGGAACAAGGAGCGGCTGTACGACACCGTGATGGAGATGGAGCTGCGGCGGGTGCGGGAGACGACGCCGTTGTTGCTGGACGCCGGCGAGGGGGTGGGGGAGTTCGTGCGGCGGGTGTTCGAGATCAATCGGCGTGATCCGAGTTTGGTGAGGATCCTGATGTGGGAGGCCATGTCCTATGAGGAGCGCGGGTTGATGGGGGACGGGTCGCGGCGGGAGTTCTACCGGGAGCGGGTGGCCGGGATTCAGGAGAAGCTGGGGATCGCGGATCGGGATCGGGCCGCGATGGTCTACTTCGTTTTGGTGGGGTTGGCGCTGTGGTCGACGGCGATGCCGAACCTCGCGCACCTGATGACCGACGGGGCGATGGATACCGAGGACGGGCTGGGGCGGCTCGAAGAGTATATTGTGGAGCTTTCGGAACGGTTGGTACCCAAAGGGTCCGGGGCCTGATGGGAAAGTTGTGGGCGCGGCGGGTTTGTCGTGCCCACGGGCGGGGGGTCGGGGCGTCATACTGACCGTGGGTTCCAGGGCAGTAGGTGCGCCCTGGAACCCGCCTGCTGGGGTGGGGCGCGGACAATGTCCGGGTGGCTGAGTTGATCACGGATGCGCGGGACGAGCGGCTGTCGGACTATCGGTGCCTGACCGACATGGCGTTGCGGACCCGGTTCGAGCCGCCGCACGGGTTGTTCATCGCCGAGGGCGTGCGGGTGGTGGAGCGGGCGCTGCGTGCGGGGTACCGGATGCGGTCGTTGTTGGTGGAGGCGAAGCGGGTGCCGCAGGTGGCGGCGATCGACACCGGCGGGGCGCCGCTGTTGGCGGCCGAGGCGGACGTGCTGGAGTCGGTGACCGGGTTCCATGTCCACCGCGGGGTCTTGGCGTCGTTTCACCGGGCGCCGACGTCCGGGTTGGGGGAGTTGTTGGCCGCGGCGCGGCGGTTGGTGGTGTTGGAGGACGTCAACAACCACACCAACATCGGCGCGGTGTTTCGGGGAGCCGCGGGTCTGGGCATCGACGGGGTGGTGTTGTCGCCGACGTGCGCCGATCCCTTGTACCGCAGGAGTATCCGGGTGAGCATGGGGGAGGTGTTCGCGCTGCCGTACGCGTTCGCTCCAGTGTGGCCGGACGGCCTGGACGAGGTGCGGGCCGCGGGGTTCACGGTGGCGGCGCTGACCCCGGCGCCGGACGCCGTGCCGATCCAGGAGCTCGGGCCCGCGCGGCGGGCGCGGGTGGCGCTGTTGTTGGGCGCCGAGGGGCCGGGCCTGAGCCCGGCGGCGGTCGCGGCAAGCGATGTGCGGGTTCGGATTCCGATGCGGCGCGGGGTGGACTCGTTGAACGTGGCGGCGGCCGCGGCGGTGGCGTGTTGGGAACTGGGACGTCTCGATCCGTGAATTGGTGACGTAACGTCCGAACCGGGCATGTGACGTTACGGGGAGTCGCCGTTGGTCTTCGGTCCGATATCACTGCGGGTAAATGTGGGAGGTCGGGTCATACGGATGTCGATTGATCATGTATGTTCGGTCACCGAAATTACCCCCTTGGTCACGTCCCCCTGAGGAAACGTCGATGTCCCACTTCGAGTGTCCGTTCACGGCGGTGACGTTGAGCCGATTGAGGCGGCGGTCGCAATGCGCATAACCAAGAAGCTTGGTCTGCTGGTGGCGGTGCCGCTGGTGGCAGTGGTGTCGTTCGCGGCGCTGGCGGTGTCCCTTTCGGGCGGACAGGCCGCCCGGGCCGGCCACCTGAGATCGCTAGTGGACACCTCCGCGAAGGCGGGCGAGCTGGTGCAGAAGCTTCGCACCGAACGGGCCGGCGCCCTGGTCGCCATGTCGGCCAATCCCGGCAGCTCCGTCGACGACTACATTCAGGACGTCGACCACACCGACCAGGAGGTGGCGGCGTTTCGCGCCTCCCGCAAGGCACTCGGCGCCGAATCCGGGGCCGCCGGAGACCTGTTGGACGGCATCGACGCGCAGCTCGACGGGCTGGGAACCCTGCGCAAGTCGGTGCAGGCCCAGGATCAGACGGCCACGGCGGTCAGCTTCGTGTACCGCATCGCCATCGCCGATCTGTTGTCCTTCAGGGATTCGGTCCCGCAGGCCGGGGGAGCACCGTCCGATCTGGCCGATCGGCTGCAGGCGGCCAACGCGCTGTCCCGCGCCGCCGAGTACATCGGCCTGGAGGAGGTCGCCGTGCTCAAGGCCGCGGACGGGGAGCCGCTCACCGCGGCGTCGCAGCAGGAGATCACCGCGGCGGGCACCGGCTACACCGAGGCGATGCTGACCTTCAACCGCCTCGCGAAGACCAAATGGACACAGTGGTTCGACAAGGCCCAGACCGGCAGCGATATGGTTGCCGCCCAAAAGATGGAACGCGCGGTCCAGCAGCTGTCTCCGGGAGACACACTGGACATCGACCCGTCCGACTGGACCCGCCTGATGGGCGTGCGGGCCAACGCGATGCTGGAGGTGGGTTCCAAGATCGACGCCGATGTCGGCGCGGATGTCACCTCCTATTGGAAAGAACAGCTCCAGCTGACGTGGCTCGAGTCGCTGGGCGTGGCGGCGGCGGTGGCCGTGGCCATCGTCCTGGCGATCCTGCTGGGCCGCCCCGTCGTTCGCGGTCTGCGCCGACTGCGGGACGTCGCGCACCAGGTGGCCACCAGGGACCTACCCGAGGCGGTCGCCCAGCTGGACAACCACGAGGTCCTCGGTGAGCTGACCCCCGAGCAGTTCGCCGACGGCATGAAGGCCCCGGTCGAGGTCACCGGCAAGGACGAGCTGGCCGAGGTGGGCCACGCGTTCAACGAGGTGCACCGCGAGGCCGTCCGGGTCGCGGCCCAGCAGGCCCTGCTGCGCCTGCACATCGCCGCGATCTTCGTCAACCTCGCCCGACGCGGCCACCTGCTGGCCGGGCGCCTCACCTCCGCCATCGACGAGGCCGAGAGCCGCGAGCTGGATCCCGAGCGCCTGGAGCGACTGTTCACACTGGACCACCTGGTGACGCTCCTGGGTCGCTCCAACGACTCCCTGCTGGTGCTGGGCGGTACGTCCCCGGCGAAGGTGCGCACCAGCGACGAGCCGCTGCGCGACGTCCTGACCGCCGCGCAGAGCCAGATCGAGCAGTACGCCCGGGTGGAAATGATGTCCGTCGACGGCGGATTCGCGGTGCGCGCGGTCGTGGTGGACGACGTCGTGAAGCTCCTGGCGGAGCTGATGGACAACGCCGCCCGCTACTCCCAGTCGCCGGTGCGGGTCGACGCCCACAAACTGGCCGACCGGCTGATCATCCAGATCGGCGACTCCGGAATCGGCATCGAACCCTCCAAACTGGACGCGATCAACTCCCGCCTCGCCACCCGGCCCCCGCTGGACCTGGAGGCGGTGCGCTCCATGGGTCTGACCGTGGTCGGACACATCGCCTCGCGGCTGGGCATCATCGTGCAGCTGCGCAACGGCCACCCCGGAGGCACCCTCGCCGAGATCACCCTGCCCGGCGCGCTGCTGACCGCCGAGACCGTCGGGGCCGAGTCGAAGCCCGCGCGCGGCAAGCAACCCGGCGCGCGCCCCGTGCCCCGGCTCTTCCGGGAGGACGCGGGAAGCCAGGCCAGCGCGCGGCAGGAGGACCTCCCCGCGGCGCCGGTCGCCACCGTGGACGATTCCGGGCTGGTGCCCGTGATCTACTTTGATCGCCGAAAGATCAACGGTGTCACAGGAGAACACGCCATTGTGAAACAACGCCCCCGCAACCCCTTCGAGGACGGCTGGCTGGCGGCAGCCGAGGCGTCCAGCATGGACGCCCCCGATCCCGACGCGGACACCGGTCTGCCGCGCCGCACCCCCGGCGAGCGGTTGGTGCCCGGCGGAGAGACGCCCGACAAGGCGCCGACCCCCCGCGTCGAGTCGTACCGCGATCCGCATTCGGTGGGCGCTACGTACTCTGCATACGCCCGGGGACGTCCCTCCTCCCCGGCATCGCCCCCATCCGACCAACCGAAAGCCGCGCCATGAACGATCTCGATCTGGACTTCCTGTTGGACGATTTCGTCGATCGCGTACCCCATGTGACGCATGTGATCGCCGTGTCCTCAGACGGACTGTTGGTGGCCCGCAACGGGCGGCTTGACGTCGCCGACGCCGATCGCCTGGCGGCCATCGCCTCGGGCATGGTCAGCCTGCTCAACGGGGCGGCGCGGTCCCTGGAGGCCGACCCCGTGGTGTCCAACCTGACCGAGATGCACGGGGGCTACATGTTTTCCATGGCCGTGTCCAGCGGGGCCAGCCTGCTCGCACTGGCCTCGCACGGGTGCGACATCGGCCAGGTGGGGCACGAACTCGCCGAGCTCATCAACAAGGTCGGACCCGCCCTGACCCCGCGCAACCGCAACGGCATGTTCCCGCCGCCGCGGCAGACCTGAGGCCGCGGTCGTCGCGGCCATCGTTCGACAATCGTGTTTGTGAAAAGGAGCTGAAGATGCGTTCACCACTATGGAAGCTCGGCGCGGCGGCCGTGGCCGTCGGGGTGATGGCGGTGACGATGACCGGCTGCGCCGGGAGCGGAGCCAGCGCCGATACCGTCAATATCGGTTGGGAATACCCGAAGTCCGGGACGTTTCAGGCCCTGGGCATCGACATGGAGAACGGCTTCAATCTTTATCTGAAGACGCACCACAACAAGCTGGGCGGACGCAACGTCAAGCTGGTCCCCGCTGACGAGACCGACAAGCCCGACGAGTCGCTGAAGCAGGCGCAGCGCCTGGTGGAGAAGGAGAACGTGCAGGCGCTGGCCGGGATCATGAACTCCGCGGCGTTGGTGGCGATCGACCCGTACGCCCAGGAGAACAAGATCCCGATCGTGTCGTCGGGCGGTCGTCCGGATCTCAAGCCCAAGCAGCTGGACGGCGTGTGGCACACCGGTTCCATCAACGAACACGGCGGCGAGGCCGCCGCGCCGTACATCAAGAAGCAAGTGGACGGACCCGTGTACGCCATGGGCGCCGACTACGCCGGCGGCTGGCCGAAGGTGAAGGGCTTCACGAAGCAGTTCCAGAAGCTGGGCGGCAAGCTGGCCAACGCCGACGGCAAGCCGGAATGGACGTCGTTCCCGAAGGCCCCGGACTTCCAGCCGTACATGAACAAGATCGCCGACTCCGGCGCCAAGGCGATCTTCGCCTTCTACTCCGGCACCCAGGCCATCGACTTCATCAAGGCGTGGGCGTCGTCGGACGCGGCGGACATCCCGCTGTACGGCCCGAACCTCACCGAGGGCTCGCTGCTGAAGGCCGAGGGCAAGTCCGCCAAGGGCATCTACACCCCGGCCAACTACTCCGCCGACCTGGACAACTCGGCCAACCGCGACTTCGTGTCGAAATGGACGGCCGACAACCGGCCGGGCCTGCCCGACCTGTACGCCGCCACCGCCTGGGACGCCGCGCAGGTGCTGGACAAGGCGATCAAGGCGATCCCGGCCGGCGAGGAGGTCACCGGCGAGAAGATCAACAAGCAGATCTCCAAACTCGGCGAGATCTCCAGCCCCCGAGGGGACTGGCAGTTCGATTCCAAGACCCACGCGCCGATCCAACCCTGGTACATGCGAGTGGTGAAAATGGACGGCAACAAACTGTCCAATGTGAAGATCGCCGACCTGGAGACTCTGTAGAGACCACGCGATGGACGCCTATCTGCTCAACGTCGTCAACGGCGTCGCCTACGGACTGCTGCTGTTCACCGTCGCGGCCGGGCTGACGCTGGCGTTGGGCGTCGCCGACGTCCTCAACCTCGCCCACGGCAGCCTGTATGTCGTGGGCGGGTACGTCGCGTGGGCGTTCACCGACGGGGGTTGGGGCGGCTTCGTCCTGGCCCTGCTGGTGGCCGTCGCGGTGGGCGCGCTGCTGGGCGCCGGGCTCTCGGCGGCCGTGGCGCCGCTGTCGAAGCGCGGCCATCTTCCGCAGGCGCTGTTGACGTTCGGCATCTCGCTGCTGTTGATACAGGCGCTGGTGGCCATGTTCGGGGCCGACGACCTGAGCCCCGCCATGCCCGCGGCGCTGGACGGCGACGTCTCGCTGATGGGGCACCGCTATCCGGGCTACCGCCTGGCCTTCATCGGCATCGCCGTGGTGCTGGCGGTCGCGGGCTGGATGATCATGTCCCGCACCAGGGTCGGCGCCCGGGTGCGCGCCATTGTGGACGACCGCGACATGGTGGCGTGTCTCGGAACCAACCCGCGGCTGGTGATGGTGGGGGTGCTGGCCGCCTCCGGTGCCCTCGCGGGGCTCGCCGGCGCCCTCGGCTCGCCGATCTTCGGCCCCGGCCCCACCCGCGCCCACGACATCATGATCACCTCGCTGGTGATCGTGGTGCTCGGCGGCCTGGGCTCCATCCCCGGTGCCTTCGTCGCCGCGCTCGTCGTCGGGCAGATCGAGGGCCTCGGCCCGCTGATCGCCGGGGACTGGACGTCCTATCTGGTGCTCGGCGCGATGGCCGTGGTCCTGGTGGTGCGCGGGCCCCGCAGGCTCGGGCTGGCGGCCGCCCGATGATCGCCCGGCTGTCGCGCTGGTGGCCGGTGATCCTGTTGGCGGTGCTGGCCGCGATCCCGTTCACGGTGGACACCTGGACGGTGGGAACCCTGTCGCGCACCCTCGCCGTGGGCGTGCTGGCGATCAGCGTCGCGCTGCTCACCGGCATCGCCGGGCTGCCCACCCTGGGCCAGGTCGCCCCGTACGCCGTCGGCGCCTATCTCACCGTCGCGCTGGCCGCGGCGGGCTTTTCCGTGGGCCCCATGCAATTGCTGCTGGCCGCGGCGGCCGGGGCCGTGTTCAACGCCGCGATCGGCGCCGCCGTGATCCGCACCCGCGGCGCCGCCTTCCTCATGGTGACCCTGGCGGTCTGCGGGCTCACCGAGGAGGTCGCTCAACAGTGGACGTCGGTCACCGGCGGCAGCGACGGCACCGGCTGGATGCCCGCCTTCACGCTGTGGTGGGGCGGGGCGGACGTCACCGACAAGTCCACCGTGTACTGGTACGCCCTGGCAGTGACCGCGATCGCCGCCGCCGCCATGATCGCGTTGAATCGCTCCACCGCCGGCACCCTGGTGCGGGCCGCCCGCGACGACGAGCTGCGGATGCGCGCCAGCGGCCACCGGGTCGGGGTCCTGTTGTGGGGCACCTACACCGTCGCCGGGGCCGTGGCGGGACTGGCCGGGGGCCTGCTCGCCGAGGTGGTGCGCTTCGTGTCACCCAGCGATGTGGACCTGAGCGCCTCGGCGCTGGTCCTGCTGGCCGTCGTCATCGGCGGCACCAGCTCCATAGTGGGCGCCGTGCTCGGCGCCGCCGTGCTGCTGGTGATGCAGGACCAGATCATCACCGCGCTGGGGGACGCCGCGCAGGGGCAGGCGCCCGTGGTGCTGGGCGCCGTCGCCGTGGCGTGTGTCTACCTGCTTCCCAAGGGGCTCAGCGGTCTGCGCGAACACCTCCCGCGCCGCCGGCGATCGCGGCGCCAGGAGGCGGCATGACGACGCTGTTGTCCGCCAAGGGATTGACCCGCAGCTACGGAAAGCTGCGGGCCGTCGACGGCATCGACTGGGAGGTGCGCCGCGGGCAGCGCCACGCCCTGATCGGGTGCAACGGGGCGGGAAAGTCCACCATGCTGCATCTGTTGGCGGGCACGATTCGCGCCGACGCCGGGACCATCACCTTCGACGGGCGCGACATCACGCGCGCCCCGGCCGCCAGGCGCGCCCGCCTCGGCATCTCCCGCACCTTCCAGACCCCCGCGCTGTTCGACACGCTGTCGGGGCTGGACAATCTGATCGTCGGCGCGCTGCCCCACGTGCGCCGGCGCACCACGGCCCGCGAGCGCGCCGAGCGGCAGCTGGAGGCGCTCGGCCTCGGCGATTGCGCATCCATCATCGCCGGGAATCTCTCCCACGGACGGCGGCGGCTGCTGGAGATCGCGCTGGCGCTGGTGTCCGAGCCGACGGTGCTGCTGCTGGACGAGCCCGCCGCCGGCCTCACCGAGGCCGACCTGGAGCGGCTCCTGCACTGCCTGGACAACCTGCCGGCCGAGCTGTCGGTCGTGTTGGTGGAACACCACCAGGACGTGGTCACCGCCGTCGCCGACATCGTGACCGTGCTCCACGAGGGACGGATACTGACCGCGGGCAAGCCCGACGAGGTCGCCAGCCACCCCGACGTCATCGAGGTCTATCTGGGCGCGGCGGTGGAGCCATGACCGGCCTGTTGACGGTGTCGGAGCTGAGCGCGGGCTACCACGGCGGGACCGTGCTGTCCGGCGTGTCGCTCGAGGTCGCCGAGGGCCGGGTGCACGCCGTCGTCGGGCACAACGGGGCGGGAAAGTCCACATTGCTGTCCACGATCGCCGGGCTGCTGCCCGCGTCGGCGGGGCGCGTCGACCTGGACGGGCGCGACGTCACGCGCGCCGCCACGCATCGCCGCGCCCGCCTCGGCATCGGCTATGTGCCGCAGGGGCGCCGGGTGTTCGCGTCGATCACGGTGGAGGAGCACCTGGCGATCGCGCACCGCAAGGGCGCGCGGTGGACGCCGCGGTCCGTGGTGGAGATGCTGCCGCGCCTGGGACAGCGGGCCAAACACCGCGGCGCCCAGCTGTCCGGGGGAGAACAGCAGATGCTGGCCATCGCGCGGGCCCTGGTGACCGGGCCCCGTCTGTTGCTTTTGGACGAACCCACCGAGGGTCTGGCCCCCACCATCGTCACTCAGATCCGCCACACCATCGCCGAGCTCGCCAGGTCGGGCATGACGATCCTGTTGACGGCGCCGCAACTGGAGTGGCCGTTGGCGATCGCCGATCACATCAGCGTGCTGTCGGCCGGGCGCGTCACCACCGACTCCACAGGCGACGCCGCCCGGGCCGAGCCGGAGCGACTGCGGGAGTCACTGAGCCTGTGAGGTTCACGTCGCGGTGAGCGCGGCGTGGAGGTCGCGCAGCCGCCCCTGGTCGTCGACGACGCGGCGCGCGGCCAGCCAGGCCGCCCCGGCGGCCCCGTCGCGCG
>NZ_DASQPW010000148.1:0-32039 GCF_035643755.1 Stackebrandtia sp.
CCGCTGGGCCAGCCGCGCGACCACGACCAGGCCCATCATCCGGGGCGCCGAGACGTCGGCGTCGCCGGGATCGGCCATCTGCTGGTTCAGCTCGTTGAGCTTCTCGGTGCTCATGCCGACGCCGCGGTCGGTGATGCGCACCAGGATCTCCTCGTCGACCTGGCGGGCCTCGGCGATCACCGAGGTGTCGGGCGGGGAGAAGGACGTGGCGTTGTCCAGCAGCTCCGCGACCAGGTGGACGATGTCGTTGACGGCGCCGGCCTGCACCTCGGAGTCGGCCAGCACGGTGCCGAACTCGACCCGGGTGTACTGGTCCACCTCGGACTGGGACGCGCGCAGCACGTCGCCGATCTGCGCCGGATTGCGCTCCACGCGGGTGGAGTCGGCCCCGGCCAGCACCAGGAGGTTCTCGTCGTTGCGGCGCATCCGGGTGGCCAGGTGGTCGAGCTGGAACAGGTCGCCCAGTCGGTCGGGGTCCTCCTCGCCGCGCTCCAGGCGGTCCAGGTGACCGATGAGCCGGTCGACCAGGTTCTGGGAGCGGCGCGCCAGGTTGACGAACATGTTGGACACCGAGGAACGCAGCGCGGCCTGTTCGGCGGCGATGCGCACGGCCTCGCGGTGGATGGCGTTGAACGCGCCGGCCACGGTGCCGACCTCGTCCTGGTTGTCCATTTGCAGGGGGTCGCCGAGCTCGGCGACGACCTGGTCGGGGGTGCGTTGCCCGAGGGTTCCGCTGTCGCGCATCGAGGCCACGGCGCGCGGCAGGTCGACGTGCGCCACCTCCAGGGCGCCCTCGCGCAGCCGCCGCAGGCTCAGCGCCAGGGAGCGGGCGATCACCAGGGCCAACAGCACCGCCACCACCAGGGTGATGAGGACGACCGCGATCTCGATGAGCACCTGTCGGACCACGGAGTTGCGGGCGTCGTTGGCGTCGTCGACGGCCTGGTCGCGCACGTTCTTGACGAAGCTGAGGCTGCCGTGGTGCCGGGCGTTGTAGGCCGCGATCAGGCGCTGGTGGTCGACGTGCAGGCTGGTCTCGGGACTTCCATTCAGGACACTGTCCTCGAAGGCGCCGGCGTCGTGGGCGTCGGCGCCCTCGCCGCCGAGGCCGTCGTCCGATTCGTAGACCGGCAGGTTCTGGGCCGGGGAGACGATCCGGTCGAACTCCAGCAGGGAGGCGGTGCGCCCGGCGGCCTCGCTGACGAAGGTGCGGTATTTCTCCGGGGCGAGGGTGCCGCCGTCGGGGAGCGTCAGCATGATCATGCGCATCTGCTCGGAGTCCTCGTCGGCGGACGAGATGAGCCGGATGGCGCGCAGGTCGCGGGCCAGCACCTTGTCGTCGGTGGCGTTGACCGCGTACTCGTAGATGTTCTGCAGCCAGGTGACCACGGCGTTGTACGGGCTCAGGTCGCCGGCGCCGGCGGTGCCGTCGGAGATCCGGTTGCGGGCGTTGTAGAGGTCGCCCCGCTTGTCCATGATCTTGGCGATGTCGTCGAAGGTCTGCTTCAGGTTGTCGGAGTTGTCGGCCAGGTTGGAGCGGGCGGCCCGGAACTCGACCATCAACTTGTCCGTCGCCTTGCGGGACTTGACGAAGTTGCCGACGGACTCCTCGTCCTTGGGAAGGTGCAGTTCCTTCTTGTTGAGCTGGATCGCGGCCTGGGCACGCTCGGTCTGGAGGGAGTCGAGCAGCTTCGACGAGGCGGCGGTGAACTGTGCGATCTGTGCGGAGTCCTCGGCGGCCAGGGCGTTGGAGCTGGAGTCGATGAGGCGAATGCTCGCCACGCCGATCAGGGCCAGGACAGGCACGAGGAGGATCAGCCCCAATTTGGAGCGGATGCGGATGTCCGCGAGGCGGGGTAGGCCAAAGCGGCGCCGCGGCGGGGCAGTCGACGCCTCCGTCGTGCTGGGCGTGCTCACCGTTAGGAACCCTCCCGGGGGGCTTGTGTCGAGATACCGGTTACTGACGTACCGGCACCATGCATACCTCGGTCGGCCCGAAATCGGCAACGACCTCAGCGATTCCATCACGCCAACGCGGAAAATGGAAGGGCAGGTATGCGCGAAGTGGCTGGCCATCGAATATTTCGGGCAATTCGCGAGGTTTGACTGCCAATAAATCTCACATTTCGGACCTATCCGTGGATATCCAAACCGGACGAATGGCATGCCGCCATCCGTTCAGACGGAACACTGTGGGCACCAGCGTGATTGACCGATTCGTCACCGGGAAGACGTTAAAGGGTTCTTTCGACGAATTTAATTCCGGCATTTGTTTCTATTGCCGCATTTCATGACAAAGCTCTGCTGACAACGGCGGACCGGCTGTGCGACACTGTCGCGGCATTTCCCGGCATTGTTAAGACTTCGCTTCGTCGCGCACGGCACGCGACCGCACACGCTCCCTTACCGCAACCGACCGGCTGACCCCGGTCTGCCAAAAGGAAACGACGTGACACACTCGCACTTCGCTTACGGCTGGGTCAATCCACTCATGGGGTTCGGGTTCGCCCTCGCGGGCTCGTTCCTCGGACTGACCTGCATGGTTCTTGCACGCAACCTCCCCAGTGGACGGGCCAGGGTGCGCTGGCTTACCTTCGCGTCCCTGGCCATCGGCGGCACCGGCATCTGGATGATGCACTTCATCGCGATGATCGGCTTCACCGTCAAGGGCAACAACGTCAAGTACGACCTCGGCATCACCGCGCTCAGCCTCGTCATGTCCATCGTGTCTGTGGCATTTGGACTCTTCGTGGTCGGGCAGGGGAAGCCCTCCATCGCCAAGATCGCCATCGGCGGCCCGCTGACCGGGCTGGGCGTCGTGGTGATGCACTACACCGGCATGGCCGCGGTCAACATCCCCGGCTCCATCCACTACGACCTCGTATGGGTCGGCGCCTCGGTGGCCATCGCCCTGGTCGCGGCCACCGTGGCGCTGTTCTTCACCACCTGGGTAAGGGGCCGCGGCTCGCTGGTCGCCGCCTCCGTCATCATGGCGATCGCGGTGTGCGGCATGCACTACACCGGGATGTTCTCGATCTCGGTGACGCTGCGCACCGACGTCAACAGCGTGCCGGGCGTGGACCCGCTGCTGCTGCTGATCCCCATCCTGGTGCTGGCCACCGCCGTCCTGATCGGACTGATCGTCGGCGTGCTCGGCGAAAAGGACGACAAGCCCGTGGAGGCCGAGCCCGCCCCCGCGGTCGTCGAGGAACCGACGCCCGCACTGGTCGGCGCGCCCGCCTCGTCCTTCTGGGACTCCGACACCAAACCCGACGAAGCGGCCGACCCGCGGCTGACCGAACGCGGCCGCCCGATGCTGGCCGCGCGCCTCGCCGACCGCCCGCACCCGCTGCCCCGCCAACGTGAACGCGACTGGGAGACCAGCGCGGAATTCAACGGCTTCGAAGAACCTCCGGCCCGGCGCTGAACCCCTTCGCGCATCTGTCGGGACGGACGCCTTCCCCACCGTCACCGGCAGGTGCGCGTTGCCGCGTCAGGACGCCCGAGGCAGGGCGGGTTTGCCGAACCCGTCGGCCACATTGAACTCCCCGCCGCGCTCCTCCTCGGCGATGCGCTCCGCCATCGCCGTCAGCGCCCGGTCCAGGGCGGCCCGGTCCACCGGGTCGGTGACGTCCCAGTCCTCCAGGTGGTCGTCCAGCCAGTGCCGCCAGGTGTGGGCGACCTTGCCCCACTCGTCGCGGCCCCGCTCGGTCACCGACAACCGCCAACCCTCCACATTGAGGTATCCGGCGCGGGCGGCGTCGTCGAACACCGGAAGCAGCACCTCCGGCGGCATCCGGTGGGAGTGGGCGATCTGCGGCATCGTCACCTCGTCGAGCACCTTGGCGCGCACGTACACCTGACCCAGCGCCCACGCCTGCGCCACCTCCAGGTCGGTGCCCGAGTCGGCCAGGATCTGGCGGCCCACGTGCGGCTGCTCGCGCCGCATCAGGTTCGCCACCGCCCGCCCCAGCTGCTTGTCGCTGTCGGAGGAGTCGGGCGTGGCGAAGCCCTCCCCCATGTCGGAGGCCCCGGCGCGCGCCGAGTCCCGCAGCTTCACCTGTTTGAGGAACCACGCCACCACAAAGCCCACCACCGCCACCGGGACCACCCAGCGGAACACGTAGTCGATGGTGTCGGCGTAGGCGTCGACAATGTGGACGATGCTGGCGTCGGGAAGCTTGTGCAGCGCCTGGGGACTGGACACCGCCCTCGGGTCGACGCCCGGGGACCGGGCGAAGGCCTTGGCCAGGTTGGGGGTGAGCTGATTGGAGAACAGCGTCCCGAAGATCGCGGTGCCGAACGAGCTGCCCAGGGTGCGGAAGAAGGTGACACCCGAGGTGGCGGCGCCCATCTCGTGGTAGGGCACGGTGTTTTGCACCGCGATGGTGAGCACCTGCATGGCCAGGCCGATGCCCAGCCCGAGGATCAGCATGTAGAGCGATTCCAGCCAGATCCCGGTGGTGCGCCCCATGGTGGACATCAGGTACAGGCCCACGGCCATCACGGCGGTGCCGAGGATCGGGAACGCCTTGTACTTTCCGGTGCGGCTGACCACCGTGCCCGACAGCATGGACGTGGTCAACAGCCCCACCACCATCGGCAGGGTGCGCAGCCCGGAGATGGTGGCGCTGGCTCCGTCCACATACTGCAGATAGGTGGGCAGGTAGGTCATGGCGCCCAGCATCGCGAAGCCGACGATGAAGCTCAGGATCGAGCTGACGGTGAAGACCGGGTTGCGAAACAGGCCCATGGGAAGGATGGGCTCGGCCGCCTTGAGCTCCACCAGGACGAACAGGGCCAGCAGCACCGCCGATCCCGCGAACATGCCGATGATCGTGGCCGAGTCCCAGTCGTACTCGTCGCCGCCCCATTCCAGGGCCAGGATGAGGCACGAGGTTCCCGCCGCCACGAAGACCAGTCCGATGTAGTCGATGACGGGCCTGACGGCGGACCGCACGGCGGGGATCGTGTACGCGGCCAGCGCCACCATGACCACGGCGACGGGCACGTTGACGTAGAAGCACCAGCGCCAGGACAGGTGGTCGGTGAACAGCCCGCCCAGGGTGGGGCCGACGACGGTGGTGACGCCGAAGACCGCGCCCATGGCCCCCTGGTACTTGCCCCGGTCGCGCAGCGGGATCACGTCGGCGATCAGCGCCATCGCGGTGACCATGAGCCCGCCGGCGCCCAGGCCCTGGACGGCGCGGGCGGCGATCAGGAACGTCATGTCGTTGGCGAAGCCGGACAGGATGGACCCCGCGACGAAGATGATCGCGGCCAGCTGGAAGACGATCTTGCGTCCGAACATGTCGCCGAACTTGCCGACCACGGCGGTCGACACGGTCTCGGCCAACAGGTACGCCGTCACCACCCACGCCATGTGTCCGGCGCCGCCGAGGTCGGCGACGATGGTGGGCAGCGCGGTGGCCACAATGGTCTGATCCAGCGCCGCCATCAGCATGCCGAGCATGATCGTGATGAAGACGACGTTGCGCCGCCCCTTGGTGAGCACCGGCGGTGCGCTCGGACGTTCCACAGCGGTCACGGACATGAGGCGCCTCCCCGAAGCGATTCCCGTTACCGCAGGTTACCCGCGTGACGGGGGCGCGTCTGTGAGTTGGCGCAGCAGGAAGCGGCGTTCGGGGGCGTTGTCGGTGAGTTCGGCGGCGCGGCGGTACTCGGCGTCGGCGTCGGGGGCGCGGCTCAGGCGGCGCAACAGGTCGGCGCGCACCACGTGGAAGGGGTGGTAGCCGCCCAGGTCCAGCTCATCCACAAGCGACAGCGCGGCGGCGGGCCCGTCGACCTGGGCCACCGCCACGGCCCGATGCAGGGCGACCACGGGGGTGGGCGCGATCGCCATCAGCTGGTCGTACAGGGCGAGGATCTGTCCCCAGTCGGTGTCGGCGGCGGTCTCGGCATCACTGTGGACGGCGTTGATGGCGGCCTGGATCTGGTAAGGCCCGGGGGTGTCGCGGCGCAGGCATTGCCGCACCAGCCCCTGCCCCTCGGCGATCAGTTCGCGGTCCCAGGCGGACCGATCCTGGTCGGCCAGGAGCACCAGCTCGCCGTCGGCGTCGACGCGGGCGTCCCGCCGCGAGTGCGACAGCAGCAGCAACGCCAGCAGCCCCCACGCCTCGGGCTCGTCGGGCATCAGCGCGGTCAACAGGCGCGTCAGCCGGATCGCCTCGTCGCACAGCTCGGCGCGGATCAGCCCGTCCCCGCTGGAGGCGGTGTGTCCCTCGTTGAAGATCAGGTACAGCACCGCCAGCACCCCGCGCAGCCGCTCGGGCAGGTCGGGCTCGCGCGGTACCCGATACGGGATCCCGGCGTCGCGGATCTTCGCCTTGGCCCGCACCAGCCGCTGCGCCATCGTGGTCTCGGTGCTCAGGAACGCCCGCGCGATGTCCGCAGTAGACAAACCACCGAGCAGTCGCAGCGTGAGCGCCACCCGCGCGGGCATCGCCAACGCGGGGTGGCAGCAGGTGAAGATCAGTCGCAGTCGATCGTCGCTCACGGGCCCCTCCTCTCCGGGCTCCTCGGGCACCAGCAGCCGCGCCGCCTGCGTCTGCTTGTCGTCGCGCCCCGACTCCCGCCGCAGCCGATCGATGGCCCGATTCCGCGCGGTGGTGATGATCCACCCCGCGGGGCTGGGCGGCATTCCCTTCTCGGGCCACCGCTTCACGGCCTCGGCGAACGCGTCCTGCACCGACTCCTCGGCCAGGTCGATGTCCCCGAACGCCCGCACGAGCACCGCCACGGCACGCCCCGACTCGGCGCGAAACACGCGCGCGAAGTCGGGCGTGCCGTCGCCCGTCACTCGGCCTCGCCCTGGAACGGCCGCACCTCGACGGCCAGCCCCGCCACCGCCTCGGCGGTGCGCCGCGCCCACTCCAGCGCCTCGTCCAGGTCGGCGGCCTTGATGATGGTGACCCCGCCGAGGAATTCCTTGCTCTCGACGTAGGGCCCGTCGGTCACGACGGTCTTGCCGTCCTTGACCCGCACCACGGTGGACGCGTCGGGCTGGTGCAGCCCGTTGCCGAACACCCACTTCCCCTGGGCCTGAAGCTCGGCGGCGATCTTCCCGAGCTCGGCCATGACGGGCCCGAGCACCTCGGGCGGCGGGATCTCCCCGACGGGCTGGTGCATGGCGAGCATGTACTGCTTCATGATGTCGATCCTTTCGGAAGCCGTTTTGGCTGTTGTCACCCTCTACACGAACAGCCTCGCCGGGAATCGACGGTGGAGGTGAAGAAATCCTGAAGAAGTTGATCAGTCGGCGGCGGTACGCCAGATCGCGGAAATCGGGACGGCGGCGAGTTTCTCTCCGAACGGAAGTTTCTGTTGGCCCGTGTACATGACGAACCCCGCGAGAAACCGATCGCCCAACCTGTCCGCGATATGGCGGAGGCCGCGAAAGTCCTCGGCGCGCACTGTCTCTGCTGCCTTCACCTCGATGCCGACGATCGTGCCCCAGGGGCCTTCGAGCAATGCGTCGACCTCGACTCCATCGCGGTCACGGAAGTGATACATCTCCACGTGGTGTTCGAGCAACGGCAACTGCCGTGCGATCTCGCCGAGAACGAAGTTCTCGATGAGCGGTCCGACTGGCGCGACAACATTGCTCGCAGAACCGAGCGTCCAGCCCGCCAAGCTGCCAGCCAACCCGCTGTCGGTGAACAGCAGTTTCGGCGTCGACACCGCCCGAGTCGTCAGGTTGGAGGACCAGGCGGGCACCCTCTTGACTACATACAAGAGTTCCAACAGGTCGATATAGCGCTTGACCGTCGTGGCGGGCAGTCCAAGGTCGTTCGCGAGTCGCCCTGGCACCAATTGTCCCGACATCATGGCGGCCAAGGCTTCGATCAGTCGCCGCAGATCGGCTGGGCGCTCGATATCGCTGAGCTGGCTCACGTCACGCTTGATCAGGTCCGCGACGTAAGACTCAAAAAACCTGGTGCGGCGCTGTGGGCGTTCGCGTCGTACGGCCTCGGGAAAACCCCCGCGCAGCGCACGTTCGATGTAGTTGCGTTTGGTATCGGTCGACTCCTCGACGGAAATCCCAACTCCGTCTCGGATGGCTGCGGACACGAACCCTTCGGGAGCTCCATCGATTTCTCCTTGCGCCAAGGGAAACAGTTCAATGGTTTCGGATCGCCCGATCAGCGAATCGGGCAGATCGGGCAGCTCCCATAGACGCGCCGAGGCGGTGAGCAGGAATTGCCCAGGCCGTTGGTTCATGTCCACGCAGTGCTTGATCGCGAGGATCAAGTCGGGCACCCGTTGGACCTCATCGATGATGGTCAACCCGTCGCGTCGAACGAATCCCATGGGGTCGGACGTGGCGGAGGCCCGCACGGCACTGCTATCCAGATAGGACGCCGAGCTGTTGGAATGCTGGGCCGCGAACGATTGAGCGAGTGTGCTCTTGCCCGTCTGGCGAGCACCATTGATCACGACAACGCGCGTGTCTTCCAAGGCTTCTTCGACCTGGCGCGAAACCTTTCTTGAAAACAGCTCACTCACTTCAGTCACATCAATATATTAGCAGTTCAAATGGCTAGCGTGGTTGATCTGCCGCTGGGTCCGTGGTTGATCTGCCGAAGCTCATTCCACGACCAGCTTCGCGTTGGCGAGTCTGACGCGTCTGACCGCAACATCACTGCTCGATTAATCGTGCAGTCACTACACGATTAATCGTGCAGTCAGTACACGATCAACCGCTGATCAGCTTCGCGTACGCGGGCTTGATCACGTCGTTGATGATCGCCAGCCGCTCCTCGAAGTGGATGAAGGCGCTCTTCATCGCGTTGATGGTGAACCAGCGCAGGTCCTCCCAGCCGTACCCGAACGCGTCCGACAGCAGCGCCATCTCGCGCGACAGGCTGGTGCCGCTCATCAGGCGGTTGTCGGTGTTGACCGTGGCGCGGAAGCGCAGCTCGGTGAGCAGGCCGATGGGGTGTTCGGCGATCGAGGTGGCCGCGCCCGTCTGGAGGTTGGACGACGGGCACAGCTCGAGCGGGACGCGGGTGTCGCGGACGTAGTCGGCGAGGCGGCCCAGGGTCGCGCGGCCGTCGTCGTCGCGCTCGATGTCGTCGACGATGCGCACGCCGTGGCCGAGGCGGTGGGCGCCGCACCACTGGATGGCCTGCCAGATGGAGGGGAGACCGAAGCCCTCGCCCGCGTGGATGGTGAAGCGGCAGTTCTCGCGCTGCAGGTACTCGAACGCGTCGAGGTGGCGGGTGGGCGGGAAGCCCGCCTCGGCTCCCGCGATGTCGAAGCCGACCACGCCGCTGTCGCGGTAGCGCACCGCCTGCTCGGCGATCTCCATGGAGCGGGCGGCGTGGCGCATCGCGGTGAGCAGGGTGCCGACGCGGATCGGGTGGCCGTCGGCGGCGGCGTCGCGGCTGCCGTCGGCGAAGCCCGACAGGACCGCCTCGACCACGGCGTCCAGGGCGAGGCCGCCCTCGGTGTGCTGCTCGGGGGCGAAGCGGACCTCGGCGTAGACGACGCCGTCGTCGGCGAGGTCCTGGGCGCACTCGTAGGCGACGCGGTGCAGGGACTCGGGGGTCTGCATGACGGCGACGGTGTGGGCGAAGGTCTCCAGATAGCGTTCCAGGGAACCGGAGTCGGCGGCGTCGGTGAACCACTTGCCGAGCGCGGTTACGTCCTGTGTGGGCAGTTTGTGGCCGATCGGGTCGGCGAGTTCGGCGACGGTGGCCGGGCGCAGCCCGCCGTCGAGGTGGTCGTGCAGCAGCGCCTTGGGTGCCTGCCGAATGTCTTGGATACTCAGAGCCATCCCGACAGATTACGCATTAGAGGCGGACTTGATCCCAGGGCGTGACGCCGGCGCGGCCGGGGCCCGAGAGGACGACGACCCACTCCAGGGCCCAGCGGCGGTGCCAGATCAGGGATTCGTCGTGGGGGCCGGGCGGGCCGCCGCCGCGTTGGCGGGCGTCGGTGTAGAGCCAGTCGAGGCAGCAGTAGAGGTCGAGCATCTCGGCGACCTCGACGGCGTCGCGGCAGGACGGAAGCGTACGGCCCTTCCACTTGTCGAACGCCTCTCCCGTGCGCAGGTCGGGCATGAGGGTGGGCAGGGAGTCGCTGCAGTACTCGGACGGGTCGAGGTGCGGGACCAGACCCAGCATCCAGGCCAATGTGTACAGTGACTCGAGCTGTTCGGAGTAGCGGCGAGCATCGCCGCGGCCCGTGGCGATGAACTGCCACTCGTCGGAGGTGAGCGCCTCCAGCACGTGGGCGTCCAGCAGCCAGCGCATCGCCGCCTGGGGCGGCATGTCGAAGACCCTGGCCTGCACCACATTCAGGATCGCGGCGCGCGACTCGATGTCCCGCATCGGGCGCAGCGCGACGTCTTCTCCGGGCGCGAAGATCAGGGGCAGGTAGTCGGGCCGCACCGGTACGCCGAGTTGAGTCAAACCGTCGCAGGTGCGAGTACGAATGTGCCGAGGATCGAACAGCAATGATGTCACCAGAGGGCCTCGCCTGTCGTCTCGCGTGGCTTTGAAGCACTCTACCGCCGAGCCACTACATGAAAGTAATGGCCATCACATGGAAAAGTCCAGATTTCACCCTCGTACTTATGGGTAATTCATAAAAGCCTTATCGGGCAAGACTTCTCGGACTGTGTGATGTGGAGCACCGCACGCAGCGTCACCTGATGGTGTCGAGAATCAGGCGCCGATCCGGTGCGGTGGAACCGATGTCCCAGGCGTCCTCCAGGCTCGCCCGGGCGGCCTCGAAGGTGGACGCGTCGTCGGCGTGCAGGCGCAGCAACGGCTGTCCCGCATTCACCCGGTCACCCACCGTGGCAAGGATTTCCACGCCCGCGGCGGCCGACACCGGGTCGGACTTGCGGGCGCGGCCCGCCCCGAGCCTCCAGGCGGCCAGGCCGACGGACATGGCGTCGAGCCGGGTGATCACGCCGTCGGTCTCGGCGCAGACCTCCTCGGTCTCGGGGGCCGCCGGGAGCTTGGCGTCGGGGTCGCCGCCCTGCGCGGCGATCATGGCGCGCCAGGTGTCCATGGCGCGGCCGTCGGCAAGGGCGGCGGACGGGTCGGCGTCGGGTTGCCCCGCAAGGGAAAGCATCTCGCGGGCCAGGGTGACGGTCAGTTCGACCACGTCGGAGGGTCCTCCCCCGGCCAGCACCTCGAGCGACTCGGCGACCTCCAGGGCGTTGCCCGCGGTGCGGCCCAGCGGGGTGTCCATGTCGGTCAAAAACGCCGTGCAGCGGACGCCGTGGGCGGCGCCCAGACGCACCATCGTGGACGCCAGCTGGCGCGCGTCGTCGGGGTTCTTCATGAACGCGCCCGAACCGACCTTGACGTCCAGCACCAGGGACTCGGTGCCCTCGGCGATCTTCTTGGACATGATGGACGAGGCGATCAGCGGGATCGACTCCACGGTGCCGGTGACGTCGCGCAGGGCGTACAGCTTGCGGTCGGCGGGGGCCAGGTCGTCGCCCGCGGCGCACACCACGCAGCCCGGGTCCGACAGTCGCGCGATGAACTCCTGATTGGACAGGTTGGCCCGCCAGCCGGGTATCGACTCCAGCTTGTCGAGCGTCCCGCCGGTGTGCCCCAGCCCGCGCCCCGACAGCTGCGGCACCGCCACGCCGAAGCTGGCCACCAAGGGCGCCAAGGGAAGCGTGATCTTGTCGCCCACCCCGCCCGTGGAGTGCTTGTCCACCGTGGGCCGCCCGACGTCCGACAGGTCGAGCCGCTCGCCCGAGGCGATCATGGCCGCGGTCCAGTCGGCGACCTCGCGGTCGGCGGCCCCGTTCAGCAGGATCGCCATGGCCAGCGCCGACATCTGCTCGTCGGCGACCTCGCCCTTCGTGTACGCGTCGATCACCCAGTCGATCTGGGCACGCGACAGCTCCCCGCCGTCGCGCTTGGTGCGGATGACATCCACCGCGGAAATCATGATGCCCCTTAGGCTTCGAGGTGGCCGGGGCCGAAGGCGCCCGGCAGCAGGGTCTCCAGCCGGACGGGTCCGCCGTCGGAGTCGATCAGGCAGTCGGGGCCGCCGTGCTCGTGCAGCAGCTGGCGGCAGCGCCCGCACGGCGTCAGCGGCTCCCCCTTGCCGTCCACGCAGGCCATCGCGATCAGGCGCCCGCCGCCGGTCTCGCACAGCCGCGACACCAGGCCGCACTCGGCGCACAGCGTCAGGCCGTAGGAGGCGTTCTCGACGTTGCAGCCGGCCACGATCCGCCCGTCGTCGACCAGCGCCGCCGCGCCCACCGGGTACTGCGAGTACGGCACGTAGGCGCGGGCGGCGGCGTCGATGGCGGCCTCACGGAGGCGCTTCCACGCCTCGTCATCCACAGAGTTGTCCACAACTAAGACTTTATGTACGGCTTGCCGTCGGCGGCGGGAGCCCGTACCCGTCCGATGAGCCCCGCCACAGCGATGATCGTCACCACGTAGGGCAGCATCTTGATGAACTCGGACGGCACCGGGAAGCCACCCTCCACGCTGGACAAGAAGCCCTGCATGTAGTCAGCGAAGCCGAACAGCAGCGCGCCCGCCAAGGCGCCCAAGGGATTCCAGCGTCCCACGATCAGCACGGCCAGGGCGATGAAGCCCTTGCCGACCGTCATGTTCTTGGAGAAGCCCAGGTCGGAGCCGATGGTGAACAGGGCGCCGCCGAAGCCCGAGATCAGGCCCGCCAGCACCACGTTGCGGAAGCGCAGCACGTTGACCTTGATGCCGACGGAGTCGGCGGCGGCGGGGTGCTCGCCCACCGAGCGGGTGCGCAGGCCCCAGCGGGTCTTGAACAGCAGCAGCCACACGGCGACCACCAGGACGATCGCGGCGTACACGAAGACGTTCTGCCGGAAGATCGCCGGGCCGATGACCGGGATGTCGGCCAGGCCGGGGATCGTCCAGCGGGGCGCGGCGGCCGGGTCGTTGAAGCTGGAGGCGTGGGGCTGCATCAGGGTGTCGAAGACGACGCCGGTGATGCCCAGGACCAGCAGGTTGAGCAGCACGCCCAGCACCACCTGGTCCATCAGGAAGCGGATCGCCAGGGCCGCCAGCAGGAAGGTCACCACGGCACCCGACAGGGCCGCGGCGATCATGCCGATCCACGGGCTGTGGGTGGTGGTGCCGACGAAGGCGCCGGTGAAGGCGCCCGCCAGCAGCTGGCCCTCGATGCCGACGTTGATGACGCCGGAGCGCTCGCACACCACGCCGGCCAGCGAGCCGTAGATCAGCGGAAGTGCGGCCACAATGGACAGCGACAGCGCCGATTCGACGGGCAACTCGGTGTGCGCCACCGACACCGCCCACACCAGCAGCGCCAGCACGGTCGTGGTGACGCTCAGGCCGGTGAGCCACGCGAACAGGCGCGGGTTGATCGACAGGAACAGCACCACACCGGTGATCACGGCGACGACGCCGAGCCCGATCACCATGCCCTGCGCGGGCAGGTTGATGTCGGCGGCGTTCGGCGCGGTCATGTCGAGCTTGAACTCGGCCTTGGAGCTGGATCCCAGCACGCCGAAGCCGAGCCCGGCGGTGACGGCCAGGCCGACCACGACGAGGAGCAGCCCGACCTTGCGGGAGCGGGTGAAGAATCCGTGCAGCTCGGTGGATTCGGCCTTCTCGGCCACGGCCACGGTCGTCATGTCGTCACCAGCCCTTCGCCTCGGAGATGGACAGCCCGCCGGCGGGCTCGCGCAGCCGCAGCAGGGCCTTGACCAGCGCGGGCGCGGCGATGAAGATGACGATGACGGCCTGAAGCACGATCACCATCTCGATGGGCACCAGGTCCTGCATCTGGCTGGAACCGGCGCGCAGGGCGCCGAACAGGAAACCGGCGGCGATGATGCCGCCCGGCTTGGCGCGGCCCAGCAGGGCCACCGTGATGCCGTCGAAGCCCATGTTGGCGCTGACGTCGCGGCTCAGCGCGTACGGCGCGCCGGACCCGGCCACGGCCAGGGCGCCGGCCAGACCGGCCAGCACGCCCGCGGTCGCCATGGTCATCATGAACGTCTTCGGCACCGACATGCCCGCGGTGCGCGAGGCCTCCGGGTTGAGGCCGACGGCCCGCATCCGGTAGCCCGCGGTCGACCGCGACAGCAGCCACCACACGCCCAGCGCGGCGGCCACCGCGACGATGATGCCGATGTTGGCCCGGTTGTCGGAGCCCATGATCGTCCACATGCGGGCGTTGCCGTCCACGGCGTAGGACTGTTCGGGCTGCTTGGGGTCCTTGACCCATCCCAGGTTGAGGATCCAGGACAGGAAGTTGATGGCCACGTAGTTGAGCATGATCGAGGTGATGACCTCGTGCGCCCCGGTGCGGGCCTTCAGGATTCCGGGGATGGCGCCGTATATCCCGCCCGCGATCATGCCGGCGGCCAGCACCAGCACGATGTGCAGCAGGAAGGGCGCGTGCACCTGGAATCCGACGATGCCCGCGGCGACCGCCCCCACCATCACCTGGCCCTCGGCGCCGATGTTGAACAGCCCGGCGCGAAACGCCAGGCCCACGGCCAGACCGGCCAGGATCAGCGGCGCGGCGTAGGTGAGGGTCTCCGACAGCGGGTACAGCACGTCGGTGAGGGATTCGTTGCCGCTCAACCACTTCGATATGTCTTCGGGGTCGACTATGGACGCCCGGAACAAGCCGGTGTAGGCGCTGGCCACCGTGTCCCACGAGGCGCTCAGCGCGTCGGTGGGCTTGGCGAAGAAGTAGGTGAAGGTCTTGCGGACCTCCTCATTGGTGAGGATGATGAGGATGCCACCGACCACCATGGACAGGACGAGCGCGTACACCGTGACCATGACGTTGTTCGCGGTCACCAGGTAACGGGCGAAGCGCGGCACGATGCCGGGGCGGGGCTCCGGCTTGGTGTCTGGCGGCGTCGCCGAAGCGGGCTCCTCCGTTTCGGGGGCGCGTTCTTCGTCAGTCACCGGCCACCTCCTCGTTGGTCTCGTCGTCGGGGCGCACGCCGGCCATCAGGCGGCCGATCGCGTCGCGCGGGGTGTCGGGCGAGACCTCGGCGATGATCTTGCCGTCGTGGATCACCGCGACCCGGTCGGACAGCGACAGGACCTCGTCCAATTCGGACGAGATCAGCAGCACGCCCGCGCCGTTGTCGCGCTCGGAGACGATGCGCGAGTGGATGAACTCCATGGCGCCCACGTCCACGCCGCGGGTGGGCTGGGCGGCGATCAGCAGCTTCAGCGGGCGGGAGAACTCCCGCGCCACGATCACCTTCTGCTGGTTGCCGCCCGACAGCGACCCGGCGGGCGTGTTCTCCGACGGGGTGCGCACGTCGAAGGTCGCGATGTTCTCGCGGGCGCTGCGCGCGATCCTGTACGCGTCCAGCATCCCGTGGCTGGCGTACGGGGCCCGGTTGTAGCGGTTGAGGATCAGGTTCTCGGCGACCGTGAACTCCCGCACCAGGCCGTCCACGCTGCGGTCCTCGGGGATGTAGCCGACCCCGGACTCGATGACGTGGCTGGTGGTGTCGTGGGAGGTGTCGCTGCCGCCCACCCGGATGGTTCCACCCAGGGTGGGCGTCAGCGACATGATGGCCTCGGCCAGCTCGGTCTGGCCGTTGCCCTGTACTCCCGCCACGCCGACTATCTCTCCGGAATTGACCGTCAGGCTGAGCCCGTCGACGGCGTGGGCTCCGCGCTCGTCGACAACGGTCAGGTCTTCGATCTCCAGTGCCGGTTCACCGGGTTGGGCGGGCTCCTTGTCCACGGTGAGCCGCACGTCGCGGCCCACCATCATGGAGGCGAGTTCGTTCTCGGACGCGTCGGGGGCCGCCTGGCCCACCACCTTGCCCAGCCGGACGACGGTGATGCGGTCGGCGATCGCCTTGACCTCTTTGAGCTTGTGGCTGATGAACACGATGGACTTGCCGTCGTCGCGCAGCCCGCGCATGATGTCCAGCAGCTCGTCGATCTCCTGTGGAGTCAACACCGCGGTGGGTTCGTCCAGGATCAGCAGATCGCAGTCCGACAGCAGGGCCTTGAGGATCTCGACACGCTGCTGCACCCCCACCGGCAGGTCCTCGATAATGGCGTCGGGGTCGACGTCCAGGCCGTAGCGCTCGGAGATCTCGCGCACCGCCTTGCGGGCGGCGTTGTGGTTCAGGAAGCCCAGCGCGGAGGTGGTCTCGCGGCCCAGGATCACGTTGTCGGCCACCGACAGCACCGGCACCAGCATGAAATGCTGGTGCACCATGCCGAGCCCGGCGGCCAGCGCATCGCCCGGGGAGGTGAACTTGTGCGCGACGTCGTCGATGACGATCTCGCCGGAGTCGGGCGACAGCATGCCGTACAGCATGTTCATCAGCGTCGACTTGCCGGCGCCGTTCTCGCCCAGCAGGGCGTGGATCTCGCCGGGCTCCACAGTCAGGTCAATGTGGTCGTTGGCGACCAGGCTTCCGAACCTCTTGGTCAGACCACGCAGTTCGAGTCTCAGCTTCGCGCTCCTTTGCGCCGGTGGGCGATCGTCGCCGCTCGCGCCCGACCCCGCGTGGGGGGTCGGGCGCGAGACTGTGACGTCGTATCGCGGATCGGTGTTACTTCACCGGTTCGGGCTGGGCCTTCGACGTGATCTTGATCTTGCCGTCGATGATGTCCTGCTTCAGCTTGTTGACCTCGTCCTGAACCTTGGAGTCGACGCCGTCGCCGAAGGCGGCCAGGCCGACACCCTTGTTGTCCAGGGTCCCGACGGTGCGGGTGTTGGTGACCTTGCCCTTGTTGTCGCGGGCGTTGATCAGCACGTTGCTCACCGCGTCGGCGATGTGCTTCTCGGAGGTGGTCAGGAAGTCGTCACAGTACTTCTTGGCGCTCTTGCAGCCGTCGACGTCGACCCAGATCGCCTTGACCTTGCCCTTGTTGGCCTTGTCCTGGGTGACCGACAGTCCACCGACGCCGGCCTGGCCGGCGACCGGGAAGATGACGTCGGCGCCCTGGGACACGAAGGTCTCGGCCTGCTTCTTGCCGCCGGTGGCGTCCTGGAAGTCGCCGGTGAAGGCGCCCTTCTGGCTCTTGGCGTCCCAGCCCAGCAGCTTGACGTTCTTGTGCTTGGCCTTGTTGTAGTAGTCGACGCCCTGGGCGAAGCCGTCCATGTAAATGGTCACGGGGTCGATCTTTTGTCCGCCGAAGGTGGCGACCTTGCCCGACTTCGAGCTGGCCGCCGCCGTGTAACCGGCCAGGAAGGACGGCTCGGCGGTGTTGAACTCCATGGACTCGACGTTCTTGGCCATCGACATGTTGGCGTCGACGATGGCGAACTGCTGGTCGGGGTTGTCCTTCGCGACCTTCTGGAGCGCGTTGAACATCAGGCCACCCACGGCCACGATCACGTCGCAATCGTTCTTCAGGTACGCCTTCAGGTTCGGCTCGTAGTCCTTGGAGGACGCGGACGACTTGTAGTCCACCTCGATGTGCGGTTGTTTCTTCTCCGCGTCCTTCATCCCCGCCCATGCGGACGTGTTGAACGACTTGTCATCGATGCCCCCGACATCGGTGACCATGCACCCCTTGAAGTCCTTCTTCACCGCGTCGGCGCCCTTGGGCGCTTCGCCACAGGCCGCGGCGACGAGCGCCACGGTCCCGATGATCCCAATCGCGGCGACTCGTGTGGCACGCATGCTGCGCAAGAGCCTTACTCCTTTTTCAAATGGGCACCGCTAATCCGCGGCGAGTACGCCAGGCAGGTTAGTACGGCTTAAGTCGATTCGGTAGCAACGACGCCAAGTTGTAGTGCGTTGTTACGAACCTGTGATTCGTCCGCGCCGCCTTGTGGTCGAGTTGTGGAGCGCCGCCGCTTCGTCAGGTCCACAAGACCGCGATGCCGGCGGTGACAACGGTCAGGGCGCCGATGCCGATGAAGTGTCCGGACGCGACGGTCTCGCGCTTGCGCAGGTGCGGCACCCACACCATGACCGCCAGGGCCAGGCCGAGGACCAGCTTGATGCCGATCTTGACCATGTTGAGGTCGTGATCGCGGGGCCAGGGCGCCGCCAGGATCAGACCGCTGACGATTTGGGTGGCGGTGCCCGCCAACATCGCGGGGTTCATGACGAGTCGGCGACTAAGGTAGGCGGTCAGCCAGCCTCCGAAAAGCATGGCGAATCCGAGCAGGTGCGCGAAGAGGAATATCAGCCGAAGGACGTTCATAGCTTCGGAAGTATGCCAGTGGTTCTACGAAAAGTCGAAAACACCCGGCAGACCGAATCGAGATACATGTCGACTGCGACGATCATCAATGGCTAACATCATAGGCGTGAGGGGGAGCGCGCACGCTAAGCAGCACGCGCCTCGGTCGCCACGCCGAATGACGGCGCGAGTGGCGGCCGCGGCGCGGATTACGGTGGGCGCCTTGGTGATCGCGAGTCTGGCGATTCCCGCGATTGTGGACGATAACTCCTCAGCCGAGCCGAGTCTGCGGCTTGTCGATGATGGAGGATCGACCAACAACTCCCCCGATCCCCCGTACCACCCGACGCCGACGCCGTCGAAGGACTCCCCCTCGTCCTCCGACAAACCGAGCGGCGGCGGACACGGCTCCGACCACGACAAGAGCGGAAAGTCCGAGTCCACGGAACCGGTGATGCCGCTGGCGGCCCAGGCGGGCCTGTCGGTGGGCGTGATCGGATTGGCGGCGCTGGCGCTGTTGCCGGGGCGGCGACCGCCTGCCCAACTGCGGTGAGCCGCGCCCGACGATTCCTGGGGCGCTGGATCTGGGTGCTCGCGGGGGTGGCGCTGGGCGCGGTGACGCTGTTCGTGGAGATCCCGTTCCTGCTGGTCTGCGGGCTGATCGCCGTGGCCACGGTGGGTCGGCGGACCCGGGCGAAGGCCCCGGCCGCGCGCGAGCTGGCGCGGCTGCACGGCTGGAGGCTGGGGCGCCTGCTGGGTCAGGAAACGTCCACATTCACCTATCGGCGCCCGCTGGCGTACCTGTCGGCGCGCGTCGGCACGGGCCTGCTGGGCGGGGCGGTGGAGGCGATGCTGGTCTTCGGCGCCGTCACGGTGATCGGCGCGCTGGTGCTGTGGTCGCGGGGGCTGCCCGTCGACGGCATGCGTCCCACGGCGCTGATCGTGACGTACCTGGCGGGGCTGTCGCTGGTGCTGGGCTTCCTGGCGTTTCAGGGGCTGCGGTCGGTGGCGGCCCTGGAGGGGCGGCTGGCGGCCCGGCTGCTGGGGCCAAGCCGCGCCGAGGTCCTATCGGGACGGATCGAGCGGCTGTCGGCGAGCCGCGCGGCGGCGGTGGCCGCCGTCGACGACGAGCGCCGCCGCATCGAACGCGACCTGCACGACGGCGTGCAGCAGCGGATGGTCGCTCTGGCCATGCTGATCGGCCGCGCCCGCCGCGGCGACCGCCCCGAGCTGTTGGCCCGCGCCCAGGACGAGGCCCAGGCCGCGCTGGACGAGCTGCGCGAGGTGAGCTGGCGGGTGTACCCCGCCGCCCTGGACGAGGCGGGCCTGGACGCCGCGCTGGAGTCGGTGGCCGAGCGCTCCCCGATCCCCGTGACGCTGGCCTGCGACGTCGGCGCGGCCCTGCCGTCGCCGGTGCGCACCGCCGCGTACTTCGTGGTCAGCGAGGCGATCACCAACGCCGCCAAACACTCTGGCGCGTCCGCCATATCCGTTCACATCGGGCGCGTCTCGCACGGCGTACGGCTTCGGGTGAGCGACAACGGAGTCGGCGGCGCCACCATGGGCCCGGGACTGTCGGGTCTGGAACGTCGCGTCGCGGCGCACGACGGCGACTTCGCGCTGCACAGTCCCGCTGGAGGCCCCACCGTCATCACCGTGGAGCTGCCATGCGCGTGATCCTGGCCGAGGATTCCACCCTGCTGCGCGAGGGCCTGGCCCACCTGCTGGCCGACGAGGGCCACCAGGTGGTGGGCTCCTTCGGCGACGCCGAGCAACTGCTGTCCGCGGTCTCCGCGCTGAACCCCGACGTGGTGGTCGTCGACGTCCGCATGCCGCCGACCCACACCGACGAGGGACTGAGCGCCGCCCTCGACATCCGCGCCACCCATCCGACCGTCGGCGTTCTGGTGCTGTCCCAGTACGTCGAGCGGCGCCTGGCGGTACGGCTGATGGAGTCGAGCGTCGCGGGCGTGGGCTACCTCTTGAAGGACCGAGTCGCCCAGGTCGAGGACTTCCTCGACGCCCTGCGTCGGGTCGCCACCGGCGGCAGCGCCTTCGACCCCGAGGTGGTACGACGCCTGGTGGCTCGCACCAGCCACGCCGATCCACTGTCCACGCTCACCGCCAGGGAACGCGAGGTGTTGAGCGCCATGGCATCGGGACACACCAACGCCGCCATCGCCGCGCAATCTCACGTATCGGAAAGCGCCGTGGAGAAGCACGTCAGGTCGATCTTCGCCAAGCTCGGCCTGAACGACTCGGCGACCTACTCGCGTCGGGTGGTGGCGGTGTTGCGTTATCTGGAGTCGTGAACGTTCAGCGCCGCACCGAGCGGTAGTAGCCGTCGCCGTGGCTTTCGGGGCCGTCGGGGGTGGGGGGTTCGGGGGTCTCAGGGGTTTCGCCGCCCTCGGCGCGGGCCTTTTCGCGGCGCAGCGTGCGGATGCGCAGGGCGATGGCCACGATGACCAGGACGACCAGCAGCGCGATGATCACCTTGGAGTAGAGGTTGACGTACGTCTCGATGACCGTCCAGTTCTTGCCCAGCTTGTATCCGCACAGGATGAAGAAGCAGTTCCAGATGCCGCTGCCCAGCGCGGTGAAGGCGACGAACTTCAGCGGGTTCATGCGTTCCAGGCCCGCGGGCAGCGAGATCAGGGCGCGGATGCCCGGGATGAATCGGCCCAGGAACACCGCCCCGCCGCCGTGCCTGCCGAACCAGCGTTCGGCCTTCTCCACGTCGTCCAGTTTGATCAGTGGGATCTTGGCGACGAGCCTCACGACGCGGTCGCGGCCCGCCAGCTGGCCGATGTAGTAGAGCACCAGGGCGCCGATGATGGATCCCGCGGTGGTCCACACCAGGGCCGCGACCAGGTTGATCTTGCCCTGGCCCGCGGCCACGCCCGTGGCGGGCAGGGTGACCTCGCTGGGGATGAACGGGAGGATGTTCTCGATGGCGGTGGCCACGCCCGCGCCGGGAGAGCCCATCCACGCCACCAGGTCGATCGTCCAGTTCGTGATCGTCGTCAGCACGCTGTCGGTGCTCGCCATGCCTGTGGTTCCTTTACTGTCGCCTCGGGCATCCAAAGCTAGAAACTACCGAAGCCCGCGGCAATGCGGTACGGCGCACAGTTGGGCTGTGGCCAGCCTCAGGGTGCGGCGGCGGCCTCGACCGCGGCGGCGCGGGCGGGGACGGCGCGCAGGGCGCGGATGGCGAAGGGGCCGATCACCGCGACCACGGCGGCCAGGGTCGCGGGGACCACCAGGGCGACGGGGAGGCTGGTGGCCTGGGCTAGGTGGCCGATGACGGCGGGGCCCACGAGCATTCCCGTGGAGCTGAACGCGGTGACCGTGGACAGCGCCTTGCCGACGGCGCCGCCGAAGGAGCCGACCGCGCTCATCACGACGGGGACCACGGTGGCCAGGCCGATGCCCGTGAGCATCCAGCCCGCGCAGGCCACCCCGAAGGCGATCGAGCCCGCCAGCGGCGAGGCCAGGACGACGGCGTAGCCGACGGTGGCGCAGGCGCCCGCGGTCAGCAGGGTGCGGGCGGGGCCGAGGCGGCCGCGGATCGGGTCACCCGCCAGCCGCACCAGGGTCATGGCGGTGCCGAAGACGGTGTAGGCGATCGGGGCGTTGTCCAGCGGGACCAGCAGGACGCGGTGGGCGTGCACCGATGCCCAGTCGATGGCGGCGCCCTCGCTGATGTGTCCGCTGAAGGCCAGGATGCCGAGGATCAGCACGATTCCCCAGCGCAGGCTGAGGCCCGTGGAGCCCTCGGCGGTGGAGGCGGCGGTGTGGGTCTCGGGCGGCGGCATCAGCATGCGTCCGAAGTAGACGAAAGACGCCACGGCGACGACGATGGCGGCGATGAGGATGATCTGGGAGCCGACGCGCAGATGCGCCAGACCCGAGGTGAGCGCGCCGCCCGCGGCGCCGCCCGCGCTCCACAGGCCGTGGAAGGCCGACACGATGGGGCGGCCGTAGCGCGACTCCACCTCGACGGAATTGACGTTCATGGCGACTTCGAGGAATCCGACGGTGACGCCGTAGACGGCCGCGAAGATCACGAGCGTGACGTAGGACGGGGCCAGCACGGGTCCCAGCAGCGCCATCCCGCTGACGGGGCCCGCGATGCGGGTGACGACGCGGGAGGTGAAGCGGTCGCTGAGTCGGCCGACAAACAGCATGGACACCAGGGCGCCGAAGGCGATCACCAGCAGGGCGGTGCCGAGCCGGCCGGGACCGAGGCGGAGCCGATCGTCCATCGCGGGCAGTCCCGCCGCCCAGCAGCCCATGACGAAACCCGAGGTGGCGAAGTAGCCGAACACCCCGACGCGGGCGCGGATCAGGCGGGGTTCGGCACGGGGTGCGAAGGGGCGGCGCATGGGACTCCTCGGGCTCTGATGCGAGAGCCTATCCGCCGGAGTGAGGCTTCTTAACCGATTAAATCCGTGCGCTATGCCACATTTATCCCCGTCTATACCTCCAATGTAGAAAGTCGGGAGGGGGGGTTCCCATTCGACCCCCGAAGATGGCACAATCTATAACGCTTGGCGCCCAATGTGAGAGGAAGTCATGGGTAAACGTTCGGCAATGATCATCCTCGGCATCTTGGTGGCGGGGGGCGCCGCCGCGATCATCGGCCCCGCCGCGACGGCGGAATCGGCCAATCCGACGCTCAAGGACGGCAGCTTCGAGACCACCGACCTCTCGGACAGTCACGGCTACCGCGCCTTCGAGCCCGACGAGGAGATCGGCGCCTGGAAGCTCGGCTCCGGCGTGGCCGACGTGCTGCCCGGCACGAAGATGGACCCCGTCAAGGGCAAGCAGTTCCTCAACCTGGTCGCCACCAAGGGCAAGAACGGCAGCATCAACCAGACCGTCGAGACGATCCCCGGCAAGAAGTACGTGCTGGCCTTCAACTCCACGGTGCTGTCGGGCGCGGGCATCGAGGTGCAGACGCTGACGGTGCAGGCGGGCGAGAAGTCCGAGGGCAACCACCAGTGGTACAGCATCGACGCCACGGGCCTGGACGCCGGACAGGCGGGCTGGCACAAGGCGAAGTACGAGTTCACCGCCAAGAGCACCAAGACGACGCTGAGCTTCACGAACTCGACCCCGACCACGGACGAGCACGGCATCTGCCTGGACGACATCACGTTCTCTCGCGCATAGCCGCCGCACCCATAACGCTTCGACAAGGGCCGCACCTGATTGGGTGCGGCCCTTGTCGTATCCCCTGAAATCGAACGCGCCGATGTCGCGGTGGCGCACATACGCCACCGACGGATCAGTCGCGGCGATCGGTGGGGCGGGTCTCGCGGACCACCATGGACAGCCAGGAGACGCCGTCGGCGAGGGAGGGCGATTGGCGCAGCTCGGCGGCGGGCGGGGTGGCGCGGCGCTGGTTGACGCGCATCGCCGCGGCGTTGAGGTTCTCCCGCAGGTTGCTCCGGGCGGCGCGGGAGCTCTTGCGCTCGGGCGAGAACGGGTGGCCGGTCGACAGGGCACGCAGCCCGAGGGCGGCCATCTCGCCGAGCATGCCCAGGCCGATGGACAACATCATGGGGCGGGCGTGCTCGTTCATGCCCCCGACGTGCGCGAGCAGGCCGAAGCCGCCGCTGATCGCCAGCGACACCACCCAGACCACGACGGTCCTGACGGTGTAGCGCTGCCACAGGACGCCGTCCTTGGTGAACAGCTTGATGGTGGCGCCGCGGGCGGCGCCGCAGCCGACGCCGACCACGACCCCCGCGGCCAGCCACAGGTAGTCGGTGGCCGCCAGGTCGTGGGCCTTGTAGACGTCGTAGGCGCCGAGCGCGGTGAGGATCAGCGGGGCGGAGACCAGGTCGCGGGCGTTGAGGGGCTCGCCGCTGAAGCGTTTCAGCACGAGGTAGCCGACGGCGAGTACCACGATGATGGCGAGGATCCAGGGATGTTTATCTAGCATGTCCATGCTAAATAAGTTAGCACACTGATGCTATAAACTTCTCGGCATGCCGAAGATCGTCGATCCCACCGTCCGCCGCACCGAGGTCATCGAGGCGGTGTTCCGCATCGCCGAGCGCGACGGCCTGGAGCACGCCTCGCTGCGCAACATCGCCGCCGAGGCGGGTCTGGCCGTCGGGTCGGTGCGGCACTACTTCGCCGACCACGCCGAGGTGATGACCTTCGCCATGCGGGAACTGGTGGAGCGGATGTCGCAGCGCATCCTGCGGCACGCCGACACCATCGGCGACCGGGACGCCGCCGCGGACCGCTTCGAGGCCACACTGGATCTGCTCGCGGAGTTCCTGCCGCTGGACGACGCCCGCCGCACCGAGGAGGCGGCCTGGCTGTCGTTCGTCAACGCCGCCCGCACCGACGCGCGGCTGCGCCCGTACGCCAAGCGGATGCACGAGGGGTTTCGCATGGTGACCACGCGGGTGATCGCCGGCGGCCAGGAGACCGGGCGGATCGCCGCCACCGTCGACGTCGACCTGGAATCCGAGCGGCTGGCCGCGGTGCTGGACGGGCTCACCCTGTCGGCCATCACCCAGCCCGACGCCTGGGACAACGCCACCGCGCTGGCGGTGGTGCGCCGCCACATGGAAGACCTGCTGTCCCATTGAGATTTGACGCCCCGAGCCGCGCGATGCTTTGATTCCCCGGTGAGCCAACTCGATACCGATCCCCGCGCCCGCGGCTTCCGCGACGCCTACGACGCCCAGATCCGCACCCGTGTGCTCGTCCGCGATTCCGCGGTGGAGCGGGTGGACAAGAAGGGCCCGATCACCCGCAAGACCTCCCTGGAGGGGCGCGGTTTCATCACCTACACCGACCTGGACGGTATGGACGGCGAGAAGCTGGACGCCTTCATCGCCGAGCAGCGCGAGCACTTCGCGGCCGTGGGTCAGTCGGTCGAGTGGAAGTATCACGGCTACGACCTGCCCGAGGATCTGCCCGATCGCCTGCGGGCGGCGGGTTTCGTCCCCGAGGACCCCGAGACCATCGTGATCGGCGAGGCCGCCGACCTGGCCGTGGCGCCCCGCGTGCCCGAGGGCGTGGAGCTGCGCGAGATCACCGAGCCCCGCGACCTGGACCGCATCCGCGTCATGGAGGAGCGGGTGTGGGGCGAGCCGCACGACTGGCTGCCCGCGGCCCTGGCCGCCGAGCTGGTCAGCAAGACCGACCCGATCGTGGTGCTGGCCGCCGAGGCGGACGGCGAGGTGGTGAGCGCGGCGTGGATCAGGTTCCACAAGGGCACCGAGTTCGCGAGCCTGTGGGGAGGGTCCACTCTGGCCGAATGGCGCGGCAGGGGCGTCTACCGCGCACTGGTGGCGCGGCGCGCCCAGCTGGCGTTGCGACGCGGATACCGCTACCTGCAGGCCGACTGCTCCCCCGACAGCGCGCCGATCCTGCGGCGGCTGGGCATGTCGTGGGTGGCCACGACGGTGCCGTACGTGTGGGCTCCCTCTTCATAGGACGTCGGCCGCCTGGCCCGAATCCTGCGGCTTGTGGCCGCGTCGCGGCTGGGCGGAGGGTCGGCGCGGACGCATCCTGAAGGGGATCGCACACCGACTCCCGCGAAGGAATCCCGATGAACCAGACCATGCGCGCCATCGTCCAGACCGAGCTCGGCGGGCCCGAGGTCCTCACCGTCGCCGACGTGCCGCGGCCGAGCCCCGCCCCCGACGAGGTGCTGGTGCGGGTGCGCGCGGCGGGCGTCAACCCCGTGGACGCGGGCGCGCGAGCCGTCGGCGTTTTCATCGGTCGGCCGCCGTTCACCGTGGGCTGGGACGTGTCGGGCGTGGTGGAGGAGGTCGGGCTGGGGGTGACCCGGCTGTCGGTGGGCGACGAGGTCTTCGGGATGCCGCGCTTCCCGAATCCCGCGGGCGGCTACGGCCAGTACGTCACGGCGCCGTCCCGCCATTTCGCCCGCAAGCCCGCGTCGCTGTCTCATGTGGAGGCGGCGGGGCTGCCGCTGGTGGGGCTCACCGCGTGGCAGGCGCTGGTGGACACCGCCGACGTCCGGCCCGGGCAGCGGGTGCTGGTTCACGCCGCCGCGGGCGGCCTGGGGCACATCGCGGTCCAGATCGCCAAGAGCCTTGGCGCCCATGTGATCGGTACCGCCAGCGCCGCCAAACACGACTTCGTGCGGTCGCTGGGCGCCGACGAGCTGATCGATTACACCAGTGTGGACTTCACGACGGCGGTGGAGGACGTCGACGTCGTCGTCAACTCCCTGTCCGGGGAGTACGTGGCGCGTTCGGCGGCGGTGCTGCGGCGCGGCGGCATGGTGGTGAACCTGAAGTCCGCCGACGCCGACGCGATGCCGCCCGAGGCGGTGGAGCGGGAGGCGCGGATGGCGTTCATGTTGGTGGAGCCCGATCTGCGGGGCCTGGAGGAGCTGTCCCGGCTGGTCGACGGCGGCGAGCTCAGCATCCACGTCGCCGAGACCTTCGACCTGGAGCACGCTGCCGACGCCCACCGCGCCATCGAAACGGGGCGCACCAAGGGAAAGATTGTCCTGACCGTCGACTGAGCGGCCTAGGCGAGGGTGGCGTCGCGGGTCTCCGAGCGCCATACGGCCAGGGAACCGCCGACGGCCAGCAGTCCGGCGCTGGCGGCGAAGGTCGCCGACAGCCCGAACGCCGAGACGCCGAAGCCCGTGGCGGCCATCGCCAGCGGGGTGATGCCGAAGTCCAGGACGTTGGACACACTGGACACGCGTCCCCGGAAGGCGTCGTCGGTGTTGGCCTGCACCAGGGAACCCAGCAGCACCCCCATCACGCCCGACACCAGTCCGATGACGACGGTGATGGCGACGGCGACCCACAGGTTCGGCGCGAGGCCCAGGCCGAGGACGGCCACGGCCTGGACGAGCGCGCAGGCGGCGATGCGGTAACCCAAGGCGCGCTTGGGTTTGACGCGCAGCAGGAGCAGCGCGCTGGCCGCGGCGCCGCCGCCGAAGCCCGCCAGCATGCCGCCGATGCCCACGGCCCCCCAGCCGCGTTGCTGGGACAGCACGGCCAGGCCGACGTTCATCGGCCCGACGAAGCCGAGGTTGATGAACAGGCCCGTGAGGTGCAGGTCGCGCAGGAGCCGGTGGCGCCACAGATAGCGCAGGCCCTCGGTCAGGGCGGCGCGGGTGCCACCCCGCGGGCGCCGTCCGGCGGCCACCTCCCGGGGCCTCAGCGTCCACAGTGTAGCCGCCGACAGCAGGAAGGTGGCCGCGTCGACGGTCGCGGCCAGCGGCAGCCCGCCGATCGCCACGATCGCGCCGCCCAGGGGCGCGCCGAGCGTGAGGGCGAGGCGGGCGGTCAGGGTGCGCAGCGCCACCCCGCCCGTCAGCTGCTCCTCGCGCAGCAGCAGCGGGGTCATGGCGCCCGAGGCGGGCATGAACACCGCCGACACCACGCCGAAGACCAGGCCCACGGCGACGAGCAGGCCGATGCTGGGCGCCGCCAGCGCGATCGCCGCCGCGCCCAGCGCCACCGCGGTGCGCAGCAGGTCGCTGCCGATCATGAGTCGCTTGGGGCCGAAGCGATCCACGAAGACGCCGCCGAACAGCAGGAGCACCAGCCGCGGTATCGACGACACGGTCAGCACCATGCCCGCCACGCCGGGCGAGGCGAGCTTGACCGCCGCCCAGGACAGGGCGACGTACCAGATCTGGTCCCCCAGAACGGATATCGCCTGCCCGGTGGTGAAGCGCAGGTAGGCGGGGTCGCGGTGGGCGGGGCGGGCGGGGCTGGGGGCGAGGGTCGACATCACAGGTTCTCCGGGAAGACGTGATAGAAGAAGCGGACGGGGCGGCGGTCGGGGTCGCCGGTGGCGCGAACGTCCTCGCTGTACCGGGACCAGCGCTCGCACAGCGCCTGGAACTCCTCGACCATCTGGGAGACCTCGGGGGCCGACAGGTTGAGATAGGACTGGCTCCCCGTGGCGGCGTCCTGCCACTGTGGAGGATAGGAGTGGCGCAGGCGGTGATGCTCGCGCAGCGCCTGGAACTGCTCGATGATCCACTGCCGCGTGGCGGCGTCGGCCACGGCCCGCGCGGCGGGGGTGGGGAAGTCCCGCGAGGACCAGGAATGCGACTCCATCACGGGCTTCCACCAGCGCTGCCGAAAGTCCCGCGACGCCTCGGGCGCCTCCTCGATGAAGCCCGCCTCGTGCAGCTTCCTCAGGTGGTAACTGACCTGCCCGGGGTCGCCGTCCACTTTGTCGGCCAGGGTGCCCACGGTGCTGGGGCCCAGGTGATGCAGCAGGCCGAGAAGGCGCTGGCGCATCGGGTGGGCCAGCGCCTTGAGGGTCTCGGGATCGATGATCTTCTTGGGCTCGGGCATGGACGAAAGCTACGTCCGCCCGAGGGGTCCGAGAAGAGGTTTACTGGAAAACCACGTAGCGTTATATATATGTGACTCTATGGGCGATCGTCGAGGTCACGTCACCTTGTCGAACTTCTCCAGGGCGTCCGCCAGGGTCTTGGTGAACGGCGCGCACCCCGCGTGCGAGAAGCGGGCCTCGCTGGCCCAGCCCAGGTACTGCTTCTCCTTGATGGCGGGCAGCTTCATGAAGGTCGGCTTGTCGGTGAGGTCCTTGGGCTGCAACGCGGCCACCCGGTTGTCCATCAGGATGATGTCGGCGGAGTACTTGTCGGCGTTCTCCCAGCTCAGATACTGGTAGAAGCCGTCGTCGGTCTTATCGGGGACGATGAACTCCACGCCGAGGTCGCGATAGTACGACAACACGCAGTACGCGCTCGGGTCCACCACGTACAGCTTCTGGTCGTCCGCCGAGGCGGCCATCACCGTGAGCTTCCTGCCGCGTTTCTTGGCCTTGGCCCGGGTGCGCAGCTCGTCGGACGCCGATTCGAAGTCGTCGACGGCTCTGGAGATCCTGGACGCCGACTGGTCGGCGCCCAGCGCCTTGGCCAGCGCCTGGAATCGCTTGAACACCTTGGTCAGCTTGGCGTTCGCCGTGGACAGGCAGATGGCGGGCGCCAGTTTCAGGATCTCGTCGGCGCTCTCGTCGGGCAGGAACCAGGGCTTGTCCTTTTGGTACATGTTGGTGATCAGGACCTGGGGCTTCAGCGAGGCGTATTTCTCCACATTGAACTTTCCCCAGGTGTTGCCGAGGTTGACCACGTCGTCGATCGGGAGGTCGCCGGCCTGCGGGTCGGGCTTGCCGTCGGACAGCTTGGTGGGCCCGTAGACCCCGGCGATCTGCTGGCGGACTCCGTAGTCGTAGAGGGCGGCGGCGGTGCCGATGTAGGCGACCGCTCGCTTCGGCGTGCCGTCCACCCGCGCGGTCTTGCCGCGGTCGTCGGTGAACTTCCACGACCCGCTTCCCGACGCGGCGCCGCCCGCGCCGCAGGCGGCCAGGACGGCGCCGGCCGTCAGCGCGCCCGCGGCGCCGAGAATTCCGCGCCTGGTGACCTGGGGGTTCGGCATGGTGGGGTTCCTTTCGGGGGTGTGCTTCGCTCGGGTTCGCAAGTTAGGTTAGCCTACCCAAAGACATAACCGAAGCGACGGAGTTCCCTTGTCCCCGCCCCACACCCCGCGCGCGGCGCGCCGCGCCTCCGGCCTGGCCATCGCCGGGTTGGTCCTGGTCATCAGCGTGGCCGCCAGCATCGCGCTGGGCGCCAAGACCCTGTCGCCTGGTGAGGTGTGGCACGGCCTGATCGACCCGGCGGCCGACAGCTACTCGGTGGTGCACCAGATGCGGCTGCCCCGCACCGAGCTGGGGCTGGCGGCCGGGCTGGCGCTCGGCCTGGCCGGGGCGCTGATGCAGGCGCTGACCCGCAACCCGCTGGCCGACCCCGGGGTGCTCGGCATCAACGCCGGCGCCGCCGGCGCGGTGGTCACCGCGATCAGCTTCGCGGGCGTGGCGAGCTTCGGCGGGTACGTGTGGTTCGCCCTGGCCGGGGCCGCGGTGGTGTCGTGCGGGGTGTACCTGGTGGGCGGCGGGCGCCGCGCCACCCCCGTGCGGCTGGCCCTGGCGGGGGCGGCCATCAACGCGGCCCTGTATTCCTATGTGAACGCCGTACAGCTGTGGGACACCAACAATCTCGACCGCATGCGCTTTTGGACGGTCGGCTCGATCGCCAGCGCGCAGCCGTCCACGATCGCCAAGGTGGCGCCGTTCATCGCCGCCGGTGTGATCGCGGCGTTCTGCCTGGCGCGGCCGCTCAACGCCCTGGCGCTCGGCGACGACGCGGCGCGGGCGCTGGGCTCGCGCCCGGGAATCGTGCGGGTGGCGGTGATCGCCGCCGTCACGCTCCTGTGTGGAGCGGCGACCGCGGCCTGCGGGCCGCTGGTCTTCGTGGGCCTGGCCGTGCCGCACCTGGTGCGCGCCATCACCGGTCCGGGCCTCGGCTGGCTGCTGCCGTACTGCGCCGTGCTGGCCCCGGTGCTGGTGCTGGGGGCCGACATCCTCGGCCGCCTGGTCGCCCGCCCCGGGGAGATCGAGCTCGGCGTCGTCACCGCCATCGTGGGCGGACCGTTCTTCCTGTACTTCGTGAAGCGGGGAAGGATGGCCACGGCATGACCGTCCTGCGTGGAGCGTCCTGGTCGCTGCGGTACCGTCCGCGCGTCCTGGTGGTCGTGTTCGCCCTGCTGCTGACCGCGGCGGCCTGCGCCGTCGTGGCCATCGGCAGCGGCGACTACCCGATGAGCCCGCCCGCCGTGGTGCGCACCCTGCTCGGCGGCGGCGACCCCACCGACGCCTACATCGTCACCCAACTGCGGCTGCCCCGCGCCGCCTGCGCCCTGCTGGCGGGCGCGGCCCTCGGCCTGTCGGGAGCGGTGTTCCAATCCCTGAGCCGAAACCCCCTGGGCAGCCCCGACATCCTCGGATTCACCGAGGGCGCCGCCACCGGTGCGCTTCTGGTCATAGTGATATTCACCGGTGGCGGCACGGCCCTCGCCCTGGGGGCGTTGACGGGCGGGCTGGCCTGCGGCGGGCTGCTGCTGGCGCTGCTGTGGCGCCACGGCGTGCACGGCTATCGCCTGGTGCTCACCGGCATCGGCATCTCCGCGATATTGACCGGCGTCAACGGATACCTGCTCACCCGCGCCCAGATCTCCGACGCCGCCCGCGCGGTGCTGTGGCTCACCGGCAGCCTGGACGGTCGGCAGTGGACGAACGCGGTGCCGCTGGCGATCGGGCTGGTCGCGATGGCGCCGCTCGTCCTCGCCCTGCACCGCCGGCTGTCCGCCCTCGACCTGGGGGACGAGCCCGCCGCCGCGCTCGGCGTCAACGTCCGCGCCACCCGCGTGTCGCTGCTGGCCGCCGCGGTGGTGCTGGTGAGCGTCGCGGCCGCCGCCGTCGGCCCGATCGCGTTCGTGGCCCTGACCGCGCCCCAGCTCGCCCGCCGCCTCACCGGTGTCTCGGGCCCGCATCTGTTCAGCGCCATGTGCATGGGAGCCGCGCTGCTGGCCGCCTCCGACGTGGCCGCCCAGCGGCTCCAGCTGCCGGTCGGCGTCATCACCGGCATCCTGGGCGGCGCCTACCTGATCGGGCTGCTGGTCACACAAGGCAGAAGGGGACGCATATGAATACCTCGAAAGGAAGCGCCATGGAGCCCTCGCGATTGTCGGCCAGCGGCCTCACCCTGTCCTACGACAGGCGGGTGATCGTCGACGGTCTCGATGTGTCGATTCCGGACGGTTCGTTCACCGTCATCGTGGGCCCCAACGCCTGCGGCAAGTCGACGCTGCTCAAGGCGCTGTCGCGCACCCTGCGGCCCGCCGGCGGCACCGTCCTGCTGGACGGCGCCGACATCCACTCGCGGCCCACCCGCCAGGTGGCCCGCACCCTCGGCCTGCTCCCCCAGTCGTCCATCGCCCCCGACGGCATCACCGTGGCCGAACTGGTGGCGCGCGGCCGATACCCGCACCAGGGCCT
>NZ_DASQPW010000149.1:0-15823 GCF_035643755.1 Stackebrandtia sp.
GATGGCAACTGGACGGCTGGCTGACGGCCAGCGGCCCGATCGGCGCGGTCACCGCGATCCGGCTGTCCCCCGACGGCCTGGGCCGCGACGGCGAGATGCCGCCCGGTCTGTGGGGAATGGACGGACAGACCGCCGAGCGCGCCGCCCGCGCCCTGGCCCACGCCCAGGGGCTCCTGGGGGGCGAGGACGAGGTGGTCACCCCCGTGTGGAACGGCGGCTACCGGCGGCGATACCGCCCCGTGCCCTGGGGATGGCCGCGAACCCCGCGACCGGCGGCCTCGCGCCCCTGGCCCGGCGCGCTCCCCCCTCCGACGCCCCGGCTGCGCAGCGACCGGGAGGTGCGGCTGTGCGACGACCGGGGCGATCCGATCACCGTGGACGGCCGGGGAGGGCTGTCGGGCGAGCCCGCCCGGCTGCTGAGCGGCGACCGGGGCATCGACATCGCCGCGTGGACCGCGTCGGACACCATGGACCACGCGTGGTGGCGGCCCGAGGGGCGCCGCCACGCCAACATCCAGGTGACGCTCGCCGACGAGCGGACGCTGCTGCTGGTGCGCCACAACGGTTCCTGGCGGATCGAGGCCGTCTATGACTAGGCGGCACTGGAACACCAACCAGCACCTGACCTGGCGGCAGCTGCGGGAGCGGATGGTCGGCCGGCCGGACGAACCCGCGCCGCCGGAGCCGGAGCGCGCCGCCCCGGCCGCCCCTCCCCCGCCCCGGCCGCCCGAGGGCTACGCCGAGCTGCACGCCCACTCGCACTTCTCGTTCCTGGACGGCGCCTCCTCCCCCGCCGAGCTGGTCGCCGAGGCGGTGCGGCTGGGGCTGTCGGGGCTGGCCATCACCGACCACGATGGACTGTACGGGGTGGTGCGCTTCGCCGAGGCCGCGCGCGGCACCGGGCTGTCCACCGTGTACGGCGCCGAGCTCGGTCTGGAAATGTCGGCCGAGCGCGCCGACGTGCCCGACCCCCCGGCCCGGCATCTGCTGATCCTCGCCCGCGACCCCGAGGGCTACGCCCGGCTGTCGGCCGTGATCGGGCAGGCCCAGCTGGACGGGGCCTCCAAGGGCCGCCCGGTCTACCGGCTGGAGCACGTCGCCGACGTGCTGCGCGACCACGCCGTGGTCCTCACCGGCTGCCGCAAGGGAAGCGTGCGCCACGCCCTGGCCGCCGAGGGCCCCGCCGCCGCGGATCGGCAGCTGCGGCGGCTGGTCGACCTGTTCGGCCCCGAGGGCGTGGCCGTGGAGCTCACCGACCGCCGACGCGCCGACGCCGACGCCAATCGGGTTCTGTACTCACTCGCCGAACGGCTGCGGCTGCCCACGGTGGCCACCAACAACGTCCACTATGCCCGGCCGTCCCAGCACCGGCTGGCCCAGGTGGTCGCGGCGATCCGCGCCTCGAAGCCCCTGGAGGAGATGGACGGTTGGCTGGATCCGTCCCCCACGGCGCATCTGCGTTCCCCGCAGGAGATGCGCCAGCGGTTCGCCGCGTTCCCCGGGGCGGTGGACCACAGCCTGCGGCTGGCGCGGGAACTGGCCTTCGACCTGGAGCTCATCGCCCCGGAGCTGCCGTCCTTCAGCACCGCCGACGAGGACGAGGAGACCGTGCTGCGGCGGATGGCCGCCCAAGGGGCGGCGGAAAGGTACGGCTCCCCGATCCAACGGCACGTCCACGAGAAGCTGGAACACGAACTGTCCGTCATTGTCGACAATGGATTCCCAGGGTATTTTCTCATCGTCCACGACATCGTGCGGTTCTGCAGGGAGCAGCGGATCCTGGTGCAGGGCCGGGGATCGGCCGCCAACTCGGTGGTCTGCTACTGCCTGGGCATCACCCGCGCCGATCCCATCGGCTTCGACCTGCTGTTCGAGCGGTTCCTCAGCCCCGAACGCGACGGCCCGCCCGACATCGACCTGGACATCGAGGCGCGGCGCCGCGAGGAGGTCATCCAGTACGTCTACGAAAAGTACGAACGCACCCAGGCCGCCCAAGTCGCCAACGTGATCACCTATCGGAGGAGGTCGGCGGTGCGGGACGTCGCGGTCGCCCTGGGCCACTCCCCCGCCGAGGTGGACGGCTGGGTCGCCGACTCCCCGCGTCGCGGGGGCCCCGCCCTCGAGGAGCTGCCGTCCGAAGTGGCCGAATACGCCGAACAGCTGCTCGACGCGCCCCGCCATCTGGGCATCCACTCGGGAGGGATGGTGCTGTGCGACCGCGCCGTCACCAGCGTGGTTCCCGTCGAGCACGCCCGCATGGACAAGCGCACGGTGGTGCAGTGGGACAAGGACGACTGCGCCGCGGCGGGGCTGGTGAAGTTCGACCTGTTGGGACTGGGGATGCTCACCGCCCTGCACCAAAGCTCCGACCTGGCCGACGCCCACTACGACCCCGGCGTCGATCTGGACTCACTCGAACCCGAGGACCCGATCGTCTATCGGATGATCCACAAGGGAGACTCGATCGGGGTGTTCCAGGTCGAGTCGCGCGCCCAGCTCCAGTTGGCGCCGCGGCTGCGGCCCAGCAACCTGCGCCAGCTGGCCATCCAGATCGCGCTGGTGCGCCCGGGGCCGATCCAGGGCGGCGCCGTCCACCCCTACGTGCGACGCCTTCGCGGCGAGGAGGACGTCAGGTATCCACACCCCGCCATGGAAAGCGCGCTGAAGCACACCCTGGGGGTGCCGCTGTTCCAGGAACAGATGATGGCCCTGGCGATGAAGTGCGCCAGCTTCAGCCCCGTCGAGGCCGACGAGCTGCGCCAGGCCATGAGCTCCAAGCGATCCGTCGAACGCATGTCCCGCCTGAGGGACCGCTTCTACGTGGGCGCGGCCAGGAACGGGATCACCGGGGAGCTCGCCGACGACCTATGGTCCCGAATGGAGGCCTTCAGCGGCTACGGCTTCCCCGAATCGCACGCCCTGTCCTTCGCCTACCTGGCCTACGCCTCGGCCTATCTGAAGCGCTACTTCCCCGCGGCGTTTCTGGCGGGGCTGATCCGCGCCCAGCCCATGGGGTTCTACGGCGTCAACTCGCTGATCGCCGACGCCCGCCACCACGGCGTCGAGATCAGCGGCGTGGACGTCAACGCCAGCGCCGCCACCACCGGTCTGGTCGGCCGGGGCCGACCCGCCGACGCCGACGCGCCGCCCGAGACGTGGGGCCATCGCGGACCGTCGGTGCGGCTCGGGCTGGATCGAGTGCGGGGGATGGATGCCGACACCGCCGAGCGCATCGCGCGGGGCGCGCCGTACGTGTCGGTGTCCGATGTGGCCAGACGCGCCGAGGTGTCGGGGCGCGTCCTGGAGAACCTGGCCACCGCGGGCGCCTTCGAGGGGCTCGGGCAGTCTCGGCGGGGGGCGCTGTGGAGGGCGGGCGCGGCCGCGGGCTCCGCGGGCACCATCGCGGGCACCGTGTCCGACGGGGCGCCGCCGTTGCCGGGCATGAGCGACGCCGAGCTCACCGCCGCCGACGTCTGGGCCACGGGCGCCTCGGCCACCCGCCACCCGATCCAGCACATCCGCCACCAGCTCGACGCCCACGGGGCCGTCCCGATCGCCGCGCTGGCGGGCGCCCGCAACGGGGAGCGGGTGCTGATCGGCGGCCTGGTCACCCACCGCCAGGCCCCCGAGACCGCCCACGGCGTGCTGTTTCTGAACCTCGAGGACGAGACCGGCCACACCAACATCATCTGCCCGCCCGGCCTGCGCCTCGCCCACCCCCGCCCCGCGCACCGCGCCGGCGCGCTCATGGTGCGCGGGAAGCTGGAGAACAAGGACGGTTCCATCGCCGTGACCGCCGACAAGCTCGTCCCCGTCCGTCCGCCGGGGCAGACCGCCACGCGCAACTTCCGATAAATCGATTGCACGCGCTCGCGCGGTGCTGCTGTACTGGCCGCGTCAATATTCCTCGATCAAGGAGCGCGGTCGTGCGAGCTGCCTTCATGTCCCACCACCAGGTCATCACCGCCTACCTCGAGGACATGACGTTTAGTGAGCACGATCAATCTGGGGATTCTCGCCCATGTCGACGCCGGTAAGACCAGCCTGACCGAGCGGCTGTTGCACCGTTCGGGCGTCATCGACCACGTCGGCAGGGTCGACGACGGCGACACCCAAACCGATTCCCTCGCGCTGGAACAAAAGCGCGGCATCACCATCAAGTCCGCGGTCGTGTCGTTCACGATCGACGGCACCACTATCAATGTGATCGATACGCCTGGGCACAGTGATTTCATCGCCGAGGTGGAACGGGCGCTGGGCGTATTGGACGGCGCGGTGCTGGTCGTATCGGCCGTCGAGGGCGTCCAAGCACAAACCCGCGTACTGATGCGCACCCTCAAGCGTCTGGGCGTGCCCACGGTGGTGTTCGTCAACAAGATCGACCGCACGGGAGCCCGCGAGGCCGCACTCGTCGACGAGATCCGTGCCGCGCTGGGGATACGGGCCCTGCCCATGTCCACAGTGCGGAACATCGGCACACGGGACGCGATATCCCAGCCCCGATCCTGGGACCAGGCACACCTCACCGAGGCTGTGGAAGCCTTGGCCGACAACAACGGCGCGTTCATGACCGCCTTCATCGACAACACCCTCCCCGACGCGCACACCTGCCAGGACGAATTGTCGCGTCAGGTGCGTGGAGGTGTGGTGTGTCCCGTCTACTTCGGCTCGGCGGCAACAGGCACAGGCATCGACACACTCGCCGCGGGTATCCGCCGACACCTACCCGCCACGCCCGCCGACCCCGACGGCGAACCCCACGGCCTGGTGTTCAAAGTCGAACGCGGACCCGCCTCCGAGAAGATCGCCTACATCCGCATGCGCGCGGGCACCCTGCGACCCCGCACCCGACCCACCGTGCGACGCGGCACCGAAACCTTCGACACCAAGATCACCGCCGTGCGCGTCTTCGACCACGGCACCACCACCATCCCCGAAGACGCCGCCCCAGGCAGCATCGCCAAAGCCTGGGGCATGACCGACGTCCGCATCGGCGACGTCATCGTGGGCGCAACATCCCCCCTTGTGGACGCCTCGAAGGAATCCACACCGACGCTCTTCGCCCGCCCCAGCTGGGAAACCGTGGTCGAAGCCGTCGACCCGCTCCGGCGCGGCGCGGCCCACCAGGCGCTCACCCAGCTGGCCGAGCAGGACCCGCTGATCAACCTGCGCCACGACGCCACCAGCGGCCAGACCATGGTGTCGCTGTACGGCGAGGTGCAAAAGGAGGTCATCCAGGCGACCCTGGCGTCCGACTTCGGTGTCGAGGTGAGCTTCCGCGAATCCACCACCATCCACATCGAACGCCCCGCGGGGACGGGCGAGGCCCTGGAGGTGATCAAGGTCGGCGACAACCCGTTCCTGGCCACCGTCGGCCTGCGGGTCGCGCCCGCTGTCGAGGGCGGCGGCGTGAACTTCCGACTCGGCGTGGAGCTGGGGTCGATGCCCTCGGCGTTCTTCACCGCCGTGGAGGACGCCGTACACGCCACGCTGGCCGAGGGCCTGTACGGCTGGCGGGTCACCGACATCGACGTCACCATGACCCACAGTGGATACTGGGCGCGGCAGAGTCACGCGCACGGGACCTTCGACAAGAGCATGTCGTCCACCGCCGGGGACTTTCGCGACCTGACCCCGCTGGTGCTGATGGACGCGCTGCGGCGAGCGGGTTGCGAGGTGCTGGAACCCTGGCACCGCTTCGATCTGGAGGTTCCCGACGCTTCGCTGACGGGCGTGCTGCTGGCGCTCACCCGCATGGGCGCGGTCCCGCTGTCGCAGATCCGCCGCGGCTCCAGCTACCTTGTGGACGGAGAGATCCGCGCGGCGTCGGTCCGCGAACTCCAGCAACGGCTGCCGGGCCTCACCAGCGGCGAGGGCGTCGTGGAGCATGTCTTCGAACGCCACCAGCCGGTGCGCGGCCCCGCTCCCCATCGGCCGCGCACCGACCACAATCCCCTGAACCGCAGGCAGTACCTGCTGCACGTCGTCCGCCGGGTGTTAGAGCCACCCGTTGTCGCGGGCGGCGTTGACGGCCTCGATGCGGTTGCGGGTGCCCGTCTTGCCGATCGCCGAGGACAGGTAGTTGCGCACCGTGCTGTCCGACAGGTGGAGCTGGGTCGCGATGTCGGTGGCGGTGGAGCCGTCGCGGGCGGCGTTGAGGACGTCGCGTTCGCGTTCGGTGAGCGGGCTGTCGCCCGCGCGGATGGCGCCGGCGGCGAGGTTCGGGTCGACGACGGTCTCGCCGCCGTGGACCGCGCGGATGGCGCGGGCCAGGCCCTCGACGGGCCCGTCCTTGACGACGAAGCCGTGGGCGCCCGCCTCCAGCGCGCGGCGCAGGTAGCCGGGGCGGCCGAAGGTGGTCACCATGATCACCTGGCAGGACGGCAGCTCGCGGCGCAGGGCGCGGCAGGCGTCGATGCCGCTGATGCCGGGCATCTCGATGTCCAGCAGCGCCACGTCGGGGCACGCGAGGATCGCCTCGGACACCACGTCGGTGCCGGTGCCGACCTGGGCGACGACGGTGAGGTCGGTTTCGAGTTCCAGCAACACCGCCAGGGCGTCGCGCATCATCGCCTGGTCTTCGGCGAGCATCACCTTGATCACCTGGTGCTCCTCAGTGGCGTTTCGGCGCTGAGCGTGAAGCCGCGCCGCGAGGTCGTGGCCTCGACGAGGCCGCCGAGCTCGGCGGCGCGTTCGTTGAGTCCCACCAGTCCCCTGCCGGGGTCGGGGGACGCCGCGCCGCCGCTGCCGTTGTCGGCCACGGTCAGGTAGGCGTTGGAGGCGTCGCGGGACAGCGTGATCTCGCAGGCGGTGGCCCGCGAGTGGCGGATCACGTTGGTGGTGGCCTCGCGGACCACCCACCCGAACAACGTATCCACATCGGACGGTAGCGGGTCGCCGGTCTGGTCGACGCGCAGCGTGACCCCCGCGGCGTGCAGGGCGATGCGCGCCCGGTCGAGCTCGCGGGTGACGTCGGTCTCGCGGTACCCGGCCACCGCCTCGCGCACCTCCAGCAGCGACTGCCGTCCGGTGGTCTCGATGTCCCCGGCGTGGGTGATGGCGGCGTCGGTGTCGCCCGGCAGCAGCCGACGGATCGCCTCGGCCTTGACCACCATCACCGACAGCGTGTGCCCCAGCAGGTCGTGCAGGTCGCGGGAGAAGCGCAGCCGCTCGGCGTCGACGGCCTTCAGCGCGAGGTCCTCGCGGGTGGCGTCCAGTTCGGCGATAGCGCTGACCAGCCGGTGATAGCCGTAGGTGGAGAATCCCGCCAGCAGCAGGGTCAGCGTGGTGACCCAGATCCGGTTCCATCCGGCGTCCCCGGCGATCATGACCGCGTTCGCGCCGACGGCCAGGGCCATCAGCGACAGCGGGGCCCAGCGCGGCGGGGCCACCGAGCCCAGCGCCAGGGCGAACAGCACGAACAGCGTGTAGCAGTGGGGGCCGAAGGCGATGGTGGCCGCCAGGGTGGCCGCCGCCTGGACGGCCAGGGCGGCGATCACGGTGTGGGCGGCGCGCGGCCGGCGGCTGTAGGCGGCGAACGCGGCGGTGGCGAAGGCCGCGGCCGTGACGGCGCACAGCAGGTAGACGACGGCGGCGAAGCGGTGTTCGGCGGCGTCGAGCACCGGCTCGATGAGCAGCAGCGGGGTCCAGATCAACACGGCGACCGGACCCAGGCCGTACGCGCCCCAGGCGGGCATCGGGCGCGACAGCGCCGCCATGCCCCGTCGGTTCGCGCACGGCCGGGCCGCCTCGGAGTCGAGGATCATCGGGGCTGGGCTCCGGTGCCGATGAGGGCCAGGCCGCCGTAGATCGTGGCGCCGCCCACCAACAGGTGCATGATCATGAGCACGACAATAGTCGCGGCCGTGGTGCCGCCCAGCGGGCTGGACAGCGACAGCAGCAGCACCAGCGGCGCCACCACCAGCCAGATCTTGCGTCCGGGCCCGAAGCGGCGCAGCAGGCTGGCCAGCGCCAGCCCCAGCGCGCACATCAGCCCGGCCCCGCCCAGCACCCACGGGGGCGTGACCCGCATGGTGCGGCCGCCGCTGACGGCCACGAGGTGGTGGCCGGCCACGGGGTCGGTGATCAGCCACAGGACCAGCGGCAGCAGCAGGGCGGCGGCGAGCGTCAGCCCCCAGGTGGCCAGCGGGGCGCGGCGGCGCGGCGGGGCGGTTTCTACGGACATGGGAAATCCCTCCACAGTGATCAATGAATCGGTGTGACTCGAGATTAGGTCCGCGGGCCCATCGGCTGGTAGATCAAACTGTGGAGGGATCGGTGTGACACATTGCCCTACGCGGCGGCGCGCTCGTCCACGGGGCGGCGGAGCCTGTTCGTCTCGGCCAGCGCCGGGTTCGGGAAGAACTGGTTGGGTTCGTAGACGTTGGTGCCCGGCGGGACGATCGCGTCGATGCGGTCCATGGCGGCGTCGTCCAATGTGAGCGTCGCGGACCTCAGCAGCGACTCCAGCTGCGGCATGGTGCGCGGGCCCAGGATCACCGAGGTGACGTCGGGGTGCGCGATGGTGAAGGCCACGGCCAGCTCCGGCAGCGTGACGCCGAGATCCTCCGCCAGTTCGACGAACTGCTCCACCGCGTCGAACTTCGCGGCTGTCTCGGGTACCGAGGCGTCGAAGTATCCGGGGCGCAGGGCCGGGCGTCCGGAGGACGTGTCGACGTCCTGCCCCTTGCGGTACTTGCCGGTCAGGAAGCCGAAGGCCAGCGGGCTCCAGGTCAGCACGCCCATGTTGTGGCGCCGCGCGACGGGCAGGACGTCGGCCTCGATGCCGCGCGCCAGCATCGAGTACGGCGGCTGCTCGGTGCGGAAGCGCATCAGGCCGCGTCGCTCGGCGACCGCGTGGGACTCCACGATCTGTTCGGCGGGGAAGGTGGAGCAGCCGAAGGCGCGGATCTTGCCGGCGCGCACCAGGTCGGTGAGCACGCCGAGGGTCTCCTCGATGTCGGTGTTCGGGTCGGGGCGGTGGATCTGGTACAGGTCGATCCAGTCGGTGTCGAGGCGGCGCAGGCTGTCGTCGACGGCCCGGGTGATCCAGCGGCGGCCGTTGCCGCTGCGGTTGGGGCCCTCGGCGAGCGCGAAGTGCCCCTTGGTGGCCAGCACCACGTCGTCGCGGCGGCCCTTCAGCGCCTTGGCGACGATCTCCTCGGACTCGCCGGCGGAGTACATGTCGGCGGTGTCGACGAAGTTGATGCCCGCCTCCAGCGCTGCGTGGATGATCCGGACGCATTCGTCGTGGTCGGGGTTGCCGACGGCGCCGAACATCATGGCGCCCAGGCAATGCGGCGTCACCTGGATGCCGGTGCCGCCGAGGTAGCGATAACGCATGGTTGATCCCTTCGTTAGGTGGCCGGTTTCGCGTGGCCGCCGCCACCGTAGAACCTCGAGTCGACTCGAGGTCAACTAAAACGACACGTTGACATCTGTCGATGTCTATGGGAGAAAGGTCTTCGCGACGGGTCATCTGTCGCCCGCTCGTTTATCCATTAAGGATATTTCGAGTTGACCCCCTTCACCCCAAGGAGAATCATGTCCTCCCGACCACTGTGGCGCAGACTGCTTCCGGTGGCGATCCTGGCGGCACTGGCCATTCCCGCGGCGGCCACGGCGATCCCGGCGTTCGCCGACGACACCGCGCGCGACCCCGGCCAGTCCCACGCCAAGATCGTCGGCGGCGGCTCGGTCTCCGACGACAAGCCATGGATCTCGGCGCTGCACAACGGCGGCTCGTTCACCTGCACCTCCAGCCAGATCGGCGCCGAATGGGTCATCACCGCCAACCACTGCGTCGAAGGCGGCGGCGACTTCACCGTGCGGATCGGCTCGCTGGAGCGCTCCTCCGGCGGCACCATGCGCACCGTCGACCAGGTCGTGTCGCACCCGGACTACAACTGGCCGCTCAACGACATGGCGCTTTTGCACCTGTCGGAGCCGTTCGACAACACCTACGCCCCGCTGGCGTCGCCCGCCGACATCCAGCAGGGCCAGGAGTCGACCATCTACGGCTGGGGCTCGGAGAACCCCGACTGGAGCGGGCCGCTGCCCGAGCACCTGAAGTACTCCAACGGCAACACCACCGCCGAGGGTTGCGACTGGAACAACGTCATCTGCGTCAAGGGCGACGGCGGCGTGGCCGGGGGCGACTCGGGCGGACCCGCCTTCGTCAAGAGCGCCGCCACCGGCGAGTACGTCCAAATGGGAGTGTGCGCCGTGGGTTATCAACCCGCCGACCAGAACTGGAGCGGCTACACCTCCATCGCGGCCAACCGCGACTGGATCAAACAGGTCTCCGGCCTGTAGGGGCTGCCGTGCCCGGTCCCGGGGCCCGCCTCGGGACCGGGATTCACGGGCGCGCCACCGTGAGCAGGTGGTTGGAGGCGCCCCACAGGGACGGCTCGGTCTCGGTGCGCCGCAAGGCGTCCAGCAGCAGCCCTCGCTTCACGTCGTCATCCATCATGGAGTCGAACGCCGGCGCCAGCCACACCGCGCCCTGGACGCCGAACTGCCTGATGTCGGCGAACCCCGCCGCGGCGAACTCGCCGCGGATCTCCTCGGGCTTGTGAAAGTAGCCGGTGAACGGGTTGTCGGGGGCGGGCGACAGGTGGCCCGTGTCGATCAGCGGATTCAGCACCGCGCGCATCCGCTCGGGGTCGATGACGTCGCGCTGCACCGCGTCCAGCCATCCGGCGAAGCGGTTGATGGTGGCCGCGGCCACCGCGCCGCGGGCGATGCGCCGCGCGTGGCCCAGCGCGGCGGCCCGGTCGGCGGCGTCGCGCAGGTGATACAGCGGCCCCAGCATCAGCACGACGTCGTAGGAGTCGTCGTCGAAGCGCAGCCGGCGGGCGTCTCCCACCTCGGCGGTGACGCCGTCGAGCGCGGAGGCGGTCGCCACGTGCGCGGCCATCGGGTCCACCAGGTGCACGTCGTGGCCGTCGGAGGCCAGCCAGGCCGCGTGTACCCCGGCGCCGCCCCCGACGTCCAGAATCGACAGCCTGCCGCCGGGAAGGTGTCGCCGCAACAGGTCCCGCATCCGCAGGAACTCCAGCCTGCCCTGGGCGCTGTCGCGCAGCCGGGTGGGTTCCTTGCCCTGCCGGTAGTACGCCAGGACCTCGGGTGTCAGCCTCACGTCGTCCATGGGCCACAAGCCTCGGGCACGGTCGCCCGCCTGTCAAAGCGGTTTGGGGCTCGCCTAGGTGGGGTTCTCGTCGCTGCAGATCTTGTCGAACAGCGCCGGGGTCTGGGTGAAGATGGTGCTGGCGCCCAGGTTGAGCGCGCGGATCAGGTCCTTGGTGCTGTTGACGTTGTGCAGCGCCAGCGACAGGCCCGCGTCGTGCACCCGCGCGGCGTCGGACTCGGTCAGGTCGTCCACGCCGATGCCCAGGCTGTTGGCCCAGGAGTGGGTCTCGCTGAGCAGGCCGTCGCTGGGGATCGAGCTGGTCAGCCACTGGATGCGGGCGTCGGGCTGGCTGCGCGCCAACAGCCGCAGCGACTCGGCGTTGCCGGAGGAGAACTCCACCAGTTGGCTGCTGAGCAGCTGGTCCCACTGCTTGTCCGAGGCGAACTCGTTGTTGAGGGCCTGCATCATGCGCTCGGTGTCGGGGTAGCCCTCGTCGGTGAGCGATTCCTGCGGGGTGATGGAGATGCCGACGCTGTTGCCGATGTAGTTCAACACGTCGTGCAGCTTCAGGATCGGCTGGTTCTTGTACTTCTTGCCGTACCAGGCCCCGGCGTCGAGCCGCTTCAGCTCCGCGTACGTGAACGACTCGACCGGGTCGTCGGCGCGGTCGGGGAACACGTGCTCGACGTTGGTGGTGCGCCGCAGCGAGGAGTCATGCATCAGGATCGGGATGTTGTCCCTGGTGACCCGCACGTCCACCGACATCTGGATGTTGGGGTGCACCTGCGCGATGGAGAAGGCCGAGCCGGTGAGCTCGGGCGCCGCGCCGGAGGCGCCGCCCGCGGCCACCACCCGCAGCGATTCGTTGCAGTTGGCGTCGGCGTAGGCGGACGTGGAGATCGTCGCTGCCGCGCTGCCGCCGATGAGGACGGCGCCCACACACACGGTGGTGAAAACGCGACTTCGCCAGGACATGCACATGCCTTCACAACGATAAACAGGACAGCTGCCAATTTAGCCCATTGATTATAGTCCCCCGTTTCAGGGACGCCAGTGTCCTTTCGCGTCAATGCCCTCGGGCTTTATCGAGTGGGCGGTATCACGGTGAGTCGCTTACGGAATACCCAATACGTCCATCCCTGATACAGCAGAACCAATGGCGTGAAAATCGCCGCCACAATGGTCATGATCTTCAATGTGTACGGCGTCGACGATGCATTGTGGATATCCAGGCTGTAGGACGGATCGATGGTGGACGGCATCACATCGGGGTACAGCGCGGTGAACAGCGCCGCCATCGCGGCGATGATCGCCACCGCCGTGCCGGCGAAGCCCCAGCCCTCGCGGCCCCGCGCGGTGGCCACCACCCCGCCGATCAGGGCGACGGCGGCCAGCACCGACAGTCCGATGGAGACGGTGTCGTGGTGTTTGACGGCGGTCCACGACAGGAACGCCGCGGCGGCCGCGATGGCGGCGATGCCGAAGCCGACGGCGGCGCGGCGGGCCGCGGCGCGCAGCGCGCCGGTGGTCTTGAGGCTCAGGAAGACCGCGCCGTGGGTGACGAACAGCAGCAGGGTGGTGGACCCGCCGACGAGCGCGTAACCGCCCAGCAGGTCGAGCACTCCCCCGGCGTAGTGGCCGTGGCGGTCGATGGGGACGCCGGCGGTGATGTTGGCGAAGGCCAGGCCCCACCCAAACGCCGGGAGGATGCTGCCGACCACGACGACGGCGTCCCAGCCGCGCCGCCAGTGCGCCTCGTCGCGTTTGCCGCGGTATTCGATGCCGATGGCGCGCACGATCAGTGCCACCAGGATGAGGAACAGCGGCAGGTAGAAGCCGGAGAACAGGGTGGCGTACCAGTCGGGGAAGGCGGCGAAGGTGGCGCCGCCGGCGACGATGAGCCAGACCTCGTTGCCGTCCCACACCGGCCCGATGGTGCCCAGCATGGCGGCGCGGGTGGGTTCGTCGCGGCCCAGGACGCCCAGCAGGGCGCCGACGCCGAAGTCGAACCCCTCCAGCACGAAGTATCCGGTCCACAGCACCGCTATCAGGGTGAACCACACGTCGACGAGTTCCATTTCGCACTCTCCCTAGTAGTCGGACGTGGTGATGTCGGTGGACGCCAACGGTTTCCTGGCGTAGCGCAGCAGCAGTTTGACCTCGATGACGGCCAGGACGCCGTACAGCAGGGTGAAGCCGATCAGCGAGGTGGCGACCTCGGCGACGCCGACGCCGGGCGAGACGCCGTGGGCGGTGTCCAGCAGCTTGAACACGATCCAGGGCTGGCGCCCGGTCTCGGTGAAGATCCAGCCGGCGGTGTTGGCCGCCAGCGGCAGCAGCGGGGTGGCGATCATGGCGGCCAGCATCGGCCAGCGCCGGGGTGTTCGGCCTCTTCGCAGGGTCCACAGCGCCAGCAGGGCCAGGGCGGCGGCGGCCATGCCCAGGCCGATCATGCCGCGGAACGACCAGTAGGCCAGCGGGATGTTGGGCCGGTAGTCGCCGGGACCGAAGCTGGACTGGTACTCGTGGTTGATGTCGTTGATGCCGTGGACGACGCCGTTGAAGTCACCGGTGCCCAAAAAGGACAGCAGGCCGGGGATGCGCAGCGACCAGATCTCGGCGGTGCCGTCGAGGTTGCCGATGGTGACGATGGAGAACGACGCCGGGGATTCGGTGTGGTACAGGGCTTCGGCGGCGGCCATCTTCATGGGTTGGGTGTCGGTCATGATCTTGCCCTGTATGTCGCCGGTGACGGCCAGCGCGACCCCGGCGATCAGTGTGGTGATCGCGCCCAGCTTGGCCGCGGACCGCCACGCGGACGCGGATTCGGTATCGTCGCGGCGACGCATCAGGTGCCACATGGCCACCGCCAGCACCAGGGCCCCGGCGGTCAGGAAGCAGGCGGCCAGGGTGTGTGGGACGGTGATCGCGGCGACCTTGTTGCCCAGCAGGGCACCGAGGTCGGTGAGTTCGACGCGTCCGGACTTGTGGTTGAGGGTGTATCCGGTGGGCCATTGCATGAAGGAGTTGGCCACGAGAATGAAGTACGCCGACAGGGCGGTGCCGAAGGCCACGATCCAGATGCACGCCAGGTGCGCCTTCCTGGGCAGCTTCTCCCAGCCGAAGATCCACAGCCCCAGGAAGGTGGACTCGAGGAAGAACGCGGCGAGCCCCTCGATGGCCAGCGGGGCACCGAAGACATCCCCCACAAAGGACGAATACGCCGACCAGTTCATGCCGAACTGGAATTCCTGCACGATGCCGGTCACCACGCCCATGGCGAAGTTGATGATGAACAGCTTGCCGAAGAACTTGGTGAGCTTCAGCCACCGCGGGGACCCGCTGCGCACCCAGGCGGTCTGCATGATGGCGACCAGGAAGGCCATGCCGATGCTGATGGGAATGAACAGGAAATGGTAGATGGTGGTGGCGGCGAACTGCCAGCGCGACAAATCGAGGACGTCCATGGATAACGCCCCTCCCTCCGATTTTCTACGGAACGTCGAATATTCTACAGGACGTCAAAGATGGCGGCCGCCGTGGCTGTGGCGCTTCCTGTTGCGACTGTCCCGCGTGCTCATTCCGATGTTCTGCCGCCTGCGCGTCACCGGCGACATACCCGACAAAGTACGCGATTCGGCGATGGTTCTGGTGTCGAACCACATCGGCCCCTTCGACCCCTTCGTGCTGATCGCCGCGTGCGCCCGCCGGGGCCTGTACCCGCGCTTCCTGGCCACCGCGGGCCTGTTTCGCACGCCGGTCTTCGGCTCGGTGATGCGCGGCTGCGGACACATCCAGGTCGACCGCGGCACCCACACCGTCACCGAGGCGCTGCACCGGGCGATCGAGGCGCTGGACGAGGGCTCGTGCGTGGTGGTCTACCCCGAGGGCGGGATCACCCTGGACCCCGGCATGTGGCCGCAGCGCGGCAAGACCGGCGCGGCCCGGCTTTCCCTGGCGTCCAAGGCACCGGTGCACGTGGTCGCGCAGTGGGGCGCCCACGAGGTGATGGCCTGGGACCGCCCCGGCCTCATGGTGGGCACCCTGGTGACGGCACTGTTCCGCCGCCCCGTCGCGCGGGTCCACTTCGGCACCACGGTGAGCCTCGACGACCTGGACGCCGCGACCCCCCACGCCGCGCGCCGGGCCACCGACCGCATCATGGACGCCTGCGTGGAGACCCTGATCCCCTTGCGCGACAACGAACCCGTGCTACCACGCCGCATCGACCCCGTCCGTCCACTGTCCACCGCACACACGCATCGGCGGCCCGGCACGCCCTAGCGGTGCTTGATGTACGCCAGGACCGCCTCGCGGGTGGTGGCCACGCCCAACGCCTTGCGGGCCGCGGCGATGCGGCGGTTGGCCGTGCGCAGCGACAGGAACTCCGCCTCGGCCGCCGCGGCGATGGTCTCGCCGTCGGCCAGGCGGGCCAACAGGGCGACCTGTTCCTCGGTGATGGGCAGCTTCGTCGTCGAGGCGGCCGCGGCCGTGCCGTCGGACGGGTCGACCCCGACGGGGCCGATGCGCGCCAGGTCGGCGCCGAGCGCCAGCCCCGCCGTGGAGGCGGGGTCGCACACGCACACCACCCCGGCGCCGCGCGCCGCCGCCAGCACGGCCAGGGCCGCGGTGTCGGCGTCGGGCACCCGCCCGTAACACAACAGCTTGGACGCGGTGATGTCCCAACCGGTC
>NZ_DASQPW010000150.1:0-17517 GCF_035643755.1 Stackebrandtia sp.
CGATGACCGTCACCTGCTGCAGCACCAGCGCGGCGGTGTTGAGTCTGAGGAAGTTGTCGGCCTGGGTCGAAAAGAACGCGATCGCGATGATCAATGCGCACAGTGGACCGATGGTCGATCCGCTGAGTATGCGACGCAGCGGCGACTGTTCGGCGAGGAGGGGGGCCTGTGGTGGGGCCGTGGTCTGTGTCGTGGTCATGTGGTCTTCCTTGAATCAGTGGGGGAGTGCGGCGCTCATCCGCCCCAGCAGTGCTGATTGCCCCAGGTGGTGTCTTTGCTGGCGAGGCCCTTGACGGGGTGGTCGGTGATCAGGGTGACTCCGGTGTCGGTGTACCCGTGGGGTTTGACGCCGTGATCGATGAACTTCATGGCCGCGGCCATGCCGAGTTTCGCCATCTTGACCGGGAACTGCATGGCGGTGGTGTCGAACTTGCCCGCGGCGGTGGCCTCGACGCCGGGGCAGCCGCCGTCGATGGCGACCAGCGTCGTCTGCTTGTCCCGCCCCGCGGCCTTCAGCGCGGTGTAGGCGCCGAGCCCGGCGGGCTCGTTGATCGTGTAGACCAGGTTGATGTCGGGATGGGCCTGGAGGCAGTTCTCCATCGCGGTGGTGGCCTTGGTCTGGTCGCCCTGCGAGTACTCCTCGCAGACCAACTGCTTGTCGCCTTCCTTGATGCCGAAGCCCTTCAGGAAGCCGTCGTGCCGGAGTTGCCCGACGGTGATGCCGGGCGCCAGGTCCATCGTGGCGATCTTGGCGCGCTTGTCGCCGAGTTTCGCCTTGGCGTACTTGCCGACCACCTCGCCGGCGGTGAAGTTGTTGGTGCCGAACAGCCCGTTGGTGGCGTCCTTGGGCTGGGTCGGGGTGTCGAGCGCGATGACGGCGATGCCGAGCTTTTGGGCGCGCTTGATGGACGGGACGATCGCCTTGGTGTCGTTGGGGGTGATCAAGATGGCCTTGACGCCCGAGGCGATCATGTTCTCCATGGCGGAGACCTGTCCCTCGTTGTCGCCGTCGAAGGCTCCGGTGGCGGTCAGCAGTGTGGCGCCCGCCTTGTGCGCCGCGGACAGGGCGCTGTTCTTCATCTCGATGAAGATCGGGTTGGTCTCGGTCTTGGTGATCAAGCCGATCTTCACCCGGTCGTCGGAGCCGGAACCGCAGGCTGCCGTGCTCAACCCGACAAGGCTGATCACGGCCAGGGCGAGGAACGCCCTGACGAGGCGGTGCCAGCCACGCTTTTTCGGCATGGGGCCTCTCCAATGGAGTGTGGGGGTGCCGGTCTGAAAATGTGTGTGAGGCCAGTCTCAATGCGCGATCGTATAGTGAGACAAGCGGTTGCGCAACCGCTTGCGCGAGATTTAGTGTCGGGCCGTTGACGGCAGGAGAGGAGTACGCATGGTCACCATGGCCGACGTCGCACGTCAGGCCGGCGTGTCAGTGTCCACAGTGTCCCACATCGTGAACGGGACCCGATTCGTCAAGGAGGACACCAAGAAGCGCGTCCTGGAAGCCATCCGCCAGATCGGGTACATCCACAACACCCTGGCCCGCTCCCTGGCCACCCAGAGCTCCCAGAGCATCGGCCTGGCCATCTCGGCGATCTCCAACTTCTACTTCGCCGACATCGTCGCGGCCATGGAGTCCGCCGCCCGCCGCGCCGGCTTCACCCTGCTGCTGGCCGAGACCCACGACGACCCCGACGAGGAACTCCAGGTCATCCAGGCCCTGCACCAGCGCCGCGTCGACGGCATCCTCTACGCCCCCTCCACCGACTCCTCCGGCGCCGCGCTGCGCTACCTTTCCGAGCTCGGCGTCCCCACCGTCCTGGTCGACCGCTGCGCCTGGAACCACTTCGACCAGATCGGCACGGAAAACGTCCGCTCCGCCGCCCACCTCACCGCCCACCTGGCCGCCCGCGGTCACCGCCGCATCGGCCTGGTCACCGGACCCACCCGGATCCGCACCTTCGCCGAGCGCGCCGACGGCTACGCCGCGGGCCTCGCCGAGGCGGGCATCGACGGCGACCCGTCCCTCGTCGCCCGCGGCCGCCCCGGCCCCGACTTCGCCGCCGAGGCCGTGGCCGGCTTCCTCCGGCTGCCCGACCCGCCCACGGCCCTGGTCTCGGGCAACAACCATCTGTCCATAGAGCTCATGCGCGCCCTCAACACCCGCGGCCTCAAGGTCCCCGACGACATGGCCCTTGCGGCCTTCGACGACTTCGAATGGGCGGACCTGTTCCACCCCCGCCTCACCACCATGGCCCAACCCATCGAGTCGATCGGCGAGGGCGCCGTCACCCTCCTGTTGGAACGCCTCGCCGACCCGAAACGCCCGGTCCACACGATCCGCCTCGACCCGGTCTTCACCCACCGCGACTCCTGCGGGTGCCCGCCGTCATAATCGCGTTGCCAACGAGGGGAGAACCACCATGTCACCGAACATCGCCACCGCCGACCGGGTCGACCGCGCCGGGCTCCTGGAGTTCCTGCGCCCCAGGCATCGCTGCGTCCTGTCCACCACCCGCGCCGACGGGCGTCCCCAGATGTCGCCGGTGTCGTGCGGTGTCGATGCCGCCGGACGCCTGGTGATCGCCACCTACCCCCGGCGCGTCAAGGCCCGCAACGCCCGCCGCGACGCCCGGGTGTCGGCGTGCGTGCTGTCGGACGATTGGAACGGCGCGTACGTGCAGATCGACGGCACCGCCGAGGTCCTCGACATGCCCGAGGCCCTGGAACCGTTGGTGGAGTACTTCCGCGTCATCGCCGGCGAACACTCCGACTGGGACGAGTACCGCGAGGCGATGCGCCGCCAGGACAAGTCGCTGATCCGCGTCACCATCGACCGCTGGGGCCCGATCGCCACCGGCGGCTTCCCTCCGGAGGTCGCGGCGTCGTGACGGTCGGCCGACAGGACCTGGTCGACGAGCTGGCCAGGGAGATGCCGGGGTACATATCGGCATCGGTGCGGTATCAGATGGCGATTGCCGATCAGTTGGACATGCCGCTGGCGGACATACACGCGATCGGCGCGCTGCGGGAGTTCGAACCCATCGGGGCCAAGCGATTGGCGGAGCTGATGGGCATGACGTCGGGCGCCGTGACCCGGCTCGTCGATCGCCTGGAACAGTCCGGCTATGTGCGCCGATCGCCCGACCCCACCGATCGCCGTCGAGTCGTGCTGCGCGTCGTGGGCGAGCGCGTCGCCGAGATCGAGCGCTTCTACGCACCGATGGGCCTGCGCTGGCAGCGTCAGATGGCCCAGTACACCGACGATCAGCTGCGATTCCTGGTCGGCTTCCTGCGACACGGCAGCGAGAGCGCGCAGGAGGAGACCGTGCGGCTGCGCGCCGGCGGGCGGGCCCACGGCACCCGCCGCCGTCGCGATGAGACTCCCGAGGGGTCTCGGGGAGAACCCTGAGCGTTCCCGGAAAGCTGCTGCAAACACTTGCTGCTTAAAGCAGCTAATGATTGACTCTGTGCACGGGCCAATGGCGCCCATCCCACCCACCCGTGCACAAAGGAGAACCCTGGAATGTCGACCATCGCCTCGGTGACGACACGCAAGAGGCTGCAACCGTTCTACCTGGCAGTCCCGTTCACGGCCATCATCACAGGATGGTTCAACCTGTCCGATTCCCTGCCCGTCCCGGTGGCCGTACTCGCCGGCGCCGGCTGGGGAGTCGTTCTCGGCCTGCTCGCCATGTGGGCCAACAACAAGCCGCTACTGGCGGCGTGGATCGAGGACGCGCTGGTGTACCTGTGCGTCATCGGGCTGGCGTTCGCCGGATGCGGTGGCCTGATGGCGATCGTCATGTTGGACGGAGCCCTCGGCAGCTCCTCGCTGTCGGGGGAGGCGCTGAAGGAACTGTTCATGCCGACGATCCCCTACTACATCATCGTGAACGGTCTGCTGGAGATGGTGATCGTTCCGGCGCTGCTGTTCTTCGGGTGGCGGAAGGGAAGGCGCCGCGTCCTCATCCTCGTCACCGCGGCCCTGTACTTCGGGATGCGAGTGTGGACCTACCTGACGTTCGTTCCGTCGCGATTGAAGTGGGCGGACTCCAACCACGCCACCACGGCGCTGACGGCCGCCGAGCGTAAGCAGGCGTCGACGGACCTCATGGTCGACGACCCGCGATGGATCCTGCTGCTGGGAATGCTCGCCGTGTTGTTGGTCGCCGCGTATCTCTCGCGGGTGCGCGAGGTCAAAAAGGCGATGTCCTGATCGAAAGGGGCTGGCGGCTATGTCACCAGCCCCGGTCCCACCACTCCTTCAGGTGGGGGCGCTCGGCGCCCAGCGTGGTGTCGTCGCCGTGGCCCGGGTACACCCAGGTGTTGTCGGCGAGGCGGCCGAAGACCTTCGTTTCCAGGTCGGTCATGAGCGAGCGGAAGTCCTTGGGGCTGTTGGTCTTTCCCGGCCCGCCGGGGAACAGGCTGTCGCCGGTGAAGAGGTGATCGCCGCCCGAGTCGCGGTACAGCAGCGCGATCGCGCCCGGGGTGTGGCCCACCAGGTGGATCACCTCGAGGGAGAACTCGCCGCAGTCGATGGTGTCGCCGTCGCGCAGCGTGTCGTCCACGACCGGGATCTCGTCGGCGTCGTCGGTGTGGGCCAGGCTGCGGGCGCCGGTGCGCTTGGCGACGGTCGCCAGGGCGCGCACGTGGTCCCAGTGTTGATGCGTCGTGACGATTGTGGATAGTCCACGAGGGCCGACGGCCTCGACGATCCGGTTCGCCTCGGCGGCGGCGTCGATGAGGAGCTGTCGGCCAGTGGCGCGGCACGACAACAGATACACGTTGTTGTCCATCGTGCTCACCGAGAACTTGGTGATGGTGGCGGCGTCCACTCCGCGGATCTCGGCTGGTCCGCCGGGACGCACGTGCCCTGTGTATGTCATGGCTCCCAGTGTCGCGCGTTCGATGAGGATCGTGAAAACGGGCTTGTCAAGCGGGAGGTGGAGGGCTTACCGTCTTAGCAATTCCCACGGATGAATTGGTCCGCAGACGATGGTGAGGAGGTGGCGGACATGCGGGACACGACCCCGGTATCGGGGCGATGTCGTATCGGCAGGGATCTATGCATGCCCGCCGAATTCCACGAGGTCCAGTGACCGCACCGGCAATGTAGCCCGCGTGCGCTGGCCCCACATACCTAGAAAAGGTGCTTCGTGACCACGTCACTTGCGTCCCTGGGATGGGACGAACGATTCCAGGACTCCTTTCGCCGGTTCCGGCGACCGGGGAACTGCGCGGGCCGGGTGACCCGGGTTGACCGCGGGGTGTGCACGGTGCTGACCGCCGCGGGCACGGTGCGCGCCAGCCTGGCCGGGCGGATGCTGTCGGCCGTGGCCAAGGACCCGCTGGCGATGCCGAGCGTCGGCGACTGGGTCGTCGTGCGGACCTGGGAGGCCGACCGCCGCACGATCGAGGCGGTGCTGCCGCGGCGCAGCGCACTGGTGCGTCACACCGCGGGCAAGGCCGCCGAGGGTCAGGCGATCGCCGCCAACGCCGACGCCGTCGCCGTGGTGGAGTCGCTGGACCCCGACCCCGACTCCGGACGCATCGAGCGGCTGGCCGCCCTGGCCCACGCGTCGGGGGCCGAGCCGCTGCTGGTGCTCACCAAGGCCGACATGGTTCCCGACGTCGACCTGCTGGCCGCCGACCTGGGGGAGGCGATGCCCGGGTGCCCGGTGATCACCGTCAGCTCGGTGACCGGGCAGGGCATGGAACGGCTGGCCGGATATCTCGGCGACGGGCGGACCCTGGCGCTGGTCGGGGCGTCGGGTGCCGGCAAGTCCACCCTGGTGAACGCCCTGGCGGGGGTGGAGGCCATGGCCACCAGGGGATTGCGCGCCGACGGACGCGGGCGACACACCACGTCCCACCGCGCCCTGATCGCCCTTCCCCAGGGCGGGTCCATCATCGACACCCCGGGACTGCGGGTGGTGGGGCTGTTCGATCGCCGACCCGGCGACGCGGCCAGCCCCACCGACGGACTCGCCCGCGCCTTCGAGGACCTGGAGGAGCTGGCGACCGAGTGCCGTTTTCGCGACTGCCGTCACGACACCGAACCCGGGTGCGCGATCCTGGCGGCCGTGGCCGACGGACTGGTCACCACCCGCCGCGTCGACAACTGGCGCAAGCTCCAGCGCGAACAGGCCTTCGCCCGCAGCCGCGCCGACGCCCGCGCCCGCGCGGTGGACCGCGACCGCAAGCGCAAACTCGCCGCCGCCGAACGGGCCCGGCTTCGTAAACTCTGACCCGTTCGGTCCGTCCCCGGTGCGAACGGGCGGGTGTTGTCATAGCCGAGAGATAGGGTCGCGGCGTGAGTGCAGCGTCTTCGTCGAAGTCTTCATCGAAAAAGCCCAAACGTCCTGGTCAACGCCCCAGCGAGCACATAAGCGTGCGCGGAGCGCGCGAGCACAACCTGCGCAACGTCTCGCTCGACCTTCCCCGCGACGCCCTGATCGCGTTCACCGGCCTGTCCGGCTCGGGGAAGTCGAGCCTGGCGTTCGACACGATCTTCGCCGAGGGACAGCGACGCTACGTCGAGTCCCTGTCGGCGTACGCCCGCCAGTTCCTGGGCCAGATGGACAAGCCGGACGTGGACTTCATCGAGGGGCTGTCCCCGGCGGTGTCGATCGACCAGAAGTCGACGTCCAAGAACCCGCGTTCGACGGTGGGAACCATCACCGAGATCTACGACTATCTGCGGTTGCTGTTCGCCCGGATCGGCCGCCCGCACTGCCCCGTGTGCGGTGAGCCGGTCACCAAGCAGACCCCGCAGCAGATCGTGGACCAGGTGCTCGGCATGGACGAGGGCACCCGCTTCCAGGTGTTGGCGCCGGTGGTGCGCGATCGCAAGGGCGAGTACGAATCGCTGTTCAGCGAGCTGCAGACCAAGGGCTACGCCCGCGCCCGGGTCGACGGCGTGGTGCACCAGCTCAACGAGGTGCCCAAGCTCAAGAAGCAGGAGAAGCACTCCATCGAGGTGGTGGTGGACCGCCTGTCGGTGAAGGCCTCGGCCAAGCAGCGGCTCACCGATTCCGTCGAGGCGGCCCTGAGCCTGGCCGGCGGCATCGTGCTGCTGGACTTCGTCGACGTGGCCGAGGACGACCCGGCGCGGGAACGCCGCTTCTCCGAGCACCTGGCCTGCCCCAACAACCACCCGCTGGCGCTGGACGACCTGGAGCCGCGCTCGTTCTCGTTCAACACCCCCTACGGCGCCTGCCCCGAGTGCACCGGCCTGGGCGTGCGGCTCGAGGTCGACCCCGACCTCGTGATCCGCGACGGCGAGAAGACCATCCGCAACGGCGCCCTGGCGCCGTGGTCCAGCGTCGGCATGGGCGACTACTTCCTGCACCAGCTGACCGCGCTGGGGGAGGTGCTCGGCTTCGACGTCGACACCGCCTGGGACGACCTGCCCGCCCGCGCCCAAAAGGCCGTCCTCTACGGCCACGACACCAAGCTGATGGTGAAGTACCGCAACCGGCACGGCCGCGACCGCTCCTACACCACCAGCTTCGAGGGCGTGGTGCCGTGGGTGGAGCGCCGCCACTCCGACACCGACTCCGAGTGGACCCGCGACAAGTACGAGGGCTTCATGCGGGAGGTGCCCTGCAACTCCTGCCACGGCACCCGGCTGAAGCCCGAGGTGTTGGCGGTGACGGTGTCGGGCCACAACATCGCCGAGGTGTGCGGGCTGTCGGTGCTGCGCTGCTCCGAACTGGTCGACGAGCTCACCCTGTCGTCCTCGGAGGCGATGATCGCCGAGCGCGTGGTCAAGGAGATCAAGGCGCGGCTGAAGTTCCTGCTGGACGTCGGCCTGGACTACCTGTCGCTGGATCGCGCCTCCGCCAGCCTGTCCGGCGGCGAGGCCCAGCGGATCCGGCTGGCCACCCAGATCGGGGCCGGGCTGGTCGGCGTGCTGTACGTCCTGGACGAGCCGTCCATCGGCCTGCACCAGCGCGACAACCACCGGCTCATCGAGACCCTGGTGCGGCTGCGCGACCTGGGCAACACCCTCATCGTGGTCGAACACGACGAGGACACGGTGCGCACCGCCGACTGGGTGGTCGACATCGGGCCCGGCGCCGGCGAGCACGGCGGCAACATCGTCCACTCCGGATCGGTCAAGGAGCTGTTGGCCAACAAGGAATCCCTGACCGGCCAGTACCTGTCGGGGGCGCGCTCCATCGACATCCCGGCGGTGCGCCGCCCGCCGGAGTCCGGCCGCACGCTCGTGGTGAAGGGCGCCCGGGAACACAACCTGCGCAATGTGGACGTCACCTTCCCCCTGGGCTGCATGATCACCGTGACCGGCGTGTCCGGCTCAGGAAAGTCCACACTGGTCAACGAGATCCTGTACAAGGTGCTGGCCAGCCAGATCCAAAACGCCAAGGCCGTGCCCGGCCGCCACCGCCGCGTCGAAGGACTGGACAACGTGGACAAGGTGGTGGGTGTCGACCAGTCGCCGATCGGGCGCACCCCGCGCTCCAACCCGGCCACCTACACCGGCGTGTTCGACAAGATCCGCAAGCTGTTCGCCGAGACCACCGAGGCCAAGGTGCGCGGCTACACGCAGGGGCGCTTCTCGTTCAACGTCAAGGGCGGGCGCTGCGAGGCGTGCAGCGGCGACGGCACCCTGAAGATCGAGATGAACTTCCTGCCCGACGTCTACGTGCCCTGCGAGGAATGCCACGGCGCCCGCTACAACCGGGAAACCCTCGAGGTGCACTACAAGCACAAGACGATCTCCGAGGTGCTGGACATGCCGATCGAGGAGGCGGCGGAGTTCTTCAAGCCGATCTCCACGATCCACCGCCACCTCAAGACCCTCGTGGACGTCGGCCTCGGCTACGTCCGGCTCGGCCAGCCCGCCCCCACCCTGTCCGGCGGCGAGGCGCAGCGCGTCAAGCTCGCCGCCGAGCTCCAGAAGCGCTCCACCGGCCGCACGGTCTACGTCCTGGACGAGCCCACCACGGGCCTGCACTTCGAGGACATCCGCAAGCTGCTGGGCGTGCTGTCGGGTCTGGTCGACAAGGGCAACACCGTCATCGCGATCGAGCACAACCTGGACGTCATCAAGTGCTCGGACTGGCTGATCGACATGGGGCCCGACGGCGGCGACAAGGGCGGCGACGTCGTGGTGACCGGGACGCCGGAGACCGTGGCCAAGACGGCCGAAAGCCACACCGGGACGTTCCTGAAACCCTTGCTCACCTAGGAGAGTCGCACGGCCCGTAGGATGCGGAGACGATGGACGCTGAGGTGGACCGATCTTCCCCGATCCCACTGGAACCACCGACCCCGCCGCCGTTCGTGCGGGCCTGGTGGCGGCGCTTGGCCAGCCCGTACCTCGCGATGTCGCTGCTGGCGGTGGCGGTCGCGGCGATCCTGGCCGCCCGGCGTCCCTGGGGCATCGACTTCTGGGTGCACGTCACCGCCGTGAACCGGCTCAGCCAGGACCTGCTCGACCCCGGAGGCCTGCAGACCGCGGGCACCGGGGTCGAGTCCGTCTACTACTCGCCCTACACCGTGGTGCTGGCGCTGTTGGCGCAGCTCACCGGCCTGTCGGGGGCGACCGTGCTGTCCCTGGCGGCCCCGGCCTGGGCGGCGCTGCTGTGCTTCGCGTTCTTTCGCTTCGCGCGGCTGTTCGGCGACGGCGCGTGGTATCCCGTGATCGCCATGGGCATCGCCGTGACCCTGTGGGGCTGGCGGATGTGGGCCGACGGCGGCCTGCTCGACATCTTCGGCCTCCCCGTCACCCTGCCGCTTCCGTCTACCATGGCCACCGCGTTCATGCTCCTGGTGTGGACGCTGGTGGTGCGGGTCATCGACCAACCCCGGGTGTGGCCGTGGATGGCGATCGCGGCCCTGGCGACGCTGATCCTGTTGTGCCACCCCGCGACCGCGGTCGGCACCGGGGCCGGCTGCGTGGCCCTGCTGATCTGGCGGGGCCCGAGCCTCGACGCGAGGGCGATCGCCGGGCTGGCCGCCAGCCTCGCCGCCGTCGCCGTCGCGGTGTTCACCTGGCCGTACTACCCGGTGGCGGCGCTGCTGGGTTCGGCCGCGGATCCCACGCCGACGACCCTGTACGCCGCCGCGTGGCCGTGCGCGATCTTCGTGCTGCTGGCGTCTTCGGCGCTGTGGTCACGCTTGCGCGCCGATCGCCGCGACCCCCTGGTGTGGACGGTGGTGCTGTGCCTGGTCGCCGCCGTCGTCGGCGAACTGACCGGGTACCGGGCCGTGGCGGCGACGCTGCCGCCGCTGATGATCGCCGCCCAGCTCGCGCTGGCCGTCGAGCTGTACCGCCGCCGCGGGCAGCCGCGCGCGGCGCGCTGGTGGGCCGCGGCGGTGACGATGGCCTGCGCCGTCGGCCTGCTGTTCAACATCGGGAACCTGCTGTACGCGTTGCCGCCCAACGCGTACGTCACCGAGTTCCAGGCCCGGGTGGGCTACAGCCCGCAGCCCGCCGACTATGCCTGGCTGTCCGAATACGCCGCCGTCGGCGACACCGTCCTCGCCGACGACCTCGAGGCCAACCGGATCATCACCGCCTACGGCGTGTACACCGTGGCGCCCGGCTGGCGGGACCCGGTGGTGCCCGACACCACGGCGAGAAGGACGGCCGCCGCGCTCTTCTTCTCCGGCGACACAGAGCCGGCGGCCCGCGACGACATCGTGCGTCGCTACCACGTGAACTGGATTCTGTATGTCAAGGGCGACAACAGAATTCTCCCCTCCATCGCGTCCCTCGTGGTGGTTGGCCCCGCCGGGCAACGGCTCTACCGCGCCGCCGGGTGACCGCTACTTCGGCGCCGCCGTACACAGCCCTGTCGGCGGCGCCGAAGCGGGGCTCACTGCTTGCTCGCCTTGGAGCGCCGAGCGAGCGCGTTGAAGATCAACGCCACGACGAACGCGACGATGAACACCACCACGGCGCCGATGATGGTGACCGCGGTGGTGTTCCCGGTCGGGATGGCGATGGCGGTCCAGATGACCAGGGCGATGATCCCGGCGATCAGCGCGCTGATGTACTTCTTGGGCATTGGCCTGTTCTCCTCGGTGGTTCGCGTCCGTTTGACGTGCTCGACGCTACGTGCGAGCCGGGGAACCGGCTGTCCATCGACCAGTGGACATCGATAGCATCCGATACCGTGCCCCCAACGCCGGATGCCCGCCGCGCGCACTCCTGGATTCAGGACCGAACCAACTGGGAGATCGCGTTCTCCGTCGTGCTGATCGGCACCAGCGCGGTCGTGATCAACAACACCCATCCCCTGTGGATCAAGGTGGCGGTGCCCCTGCTGTTGCTGGCGCAGGTCCCCGCGTATCTGTGGCTGGGGCGGGGGGTCGTGGCCACCGAACACCACGGGGGGCGGCCCTGGCTTTACATCGCGCTGGTCGTCGCCCTGTACCTGCCCGCCACCGCCCTGGCCGACGAGACCGCGGTGTCCATGATGGGTCTGGCTCCGCTGGTGTTTCTGACCCTGGAGCCGAAGTGGGCGGTGGCGGTGCTGGCGGTCAGCGAGGTGGTCCCGGTGGCCAAGGTGGTCGTCTCCCCGACGGCCACGAACCCCGACCTGGCGATGTTCATCGCGGTCATCCTGCTGGGCCTGGCGTTCGCGTACTTCTTCGGCAGCTGGATCGGCCACCTGATCACGCAGAGTCGCGAACGCGCCGAGCTGATCCGCGAGCTCGACGACACCCGCGCCGAACTGGCCGAGGTGAGCCGCTACGCCGGCGCCCTGGCCGAGCGGCAGCACCTGGCCCGCGAGGTGCACGACACTCTGGCGCAGGGCTTCACCAGCATCGCGACCCTGTTGGAGGCGGCCGAGCACAGCGACGACTCGGACAAGTACCTCACCCTGGCCCGCGACACCGCGCGCGAGAACCTCGCCGAGGCCCGTGCCCTGGTGTCGGGCTCGCGAGACGAGGTGCCGCTGCGGGAATCCTTGCGCCGCACCGCCAAGCGCCTGGCCGACAGCGCCGACATCGCGGTGGAGTGCCGCGTGGAGGGCGAGGCCAGGCCGCTGGAGTCCACGGTGGAGCTGATGCTGCTGCGCATCGCCCAGGAGGGGCTGTCCAACATCCGCAAACACGCGCACGCGCGCCACGCCACCGTGGCCATCGCGTTCGAGGCCGACCGGGTGCGGCTGCGCCTGGTCGACGACGGCGTCGGCTTCGACCCGGGCGCGCCGCGCGGCGGTTACGGCCTGCGCGGCATGCGGGAACGGGTGGCCGAGGCCGGGGGAGAGCTCACCGTGGACAGTGCCGTCGGGGACGGCACCCGCGTCGAGGCGTGTGTCGCCGCGTGATCCGCGTGATGATTGTGGACGATCATCCCGTGGTGCGGTTCGGGCTGCGCGGAATGCTGGAGTCCGCCGAAGGCGTCGAGGTGTGCGGCGAGGCGGCCTCGGGTCCCGAGGCGCTGGCCGCCGCCCCGGGTGCCGCCCCCGACGTGATCCTGATGGACCTGCGGATGCCCGACGGCGACGGCCTGGACGCCATCGCCGCGCTGGTCCGCCACGCCAGGGTGATCGTCCTGACCACCTACGAGGACGACGGCGACATCGCCCGCGCCATCGGCTCCGGGGCGGCGGGATACCTGCTGAAGGACACCCCGCGCGCCACGCTGCTGGAGGCGATCACCGCGGCCGACACCACGGGCCGCGCTCGTCTGTCGCCCAGTGTGACGCGCCGCCTGACCTCGCATTCCAAGTCGCGAACGCTGTCGGAACGCGAGACCGAGGTGCTGCGGCTGGTGTCGCGGGGCCTCAGCAACCCCGAGATCGGCGGCGAGCTCTACATCGCCGAGTCGACCGTGAAGACGTACCTGTTGCGGATCTTCGCCAAGCTCGAGGTGTCCGACCGCACGGCGGCGGTGACGACGGCACTGGAGCGCGGCCTGCTTTGACAACGGCGGGTATAACCCGTGCCATGGGGGAGTGGATCGTGCCCGTCGCGTGTGGACTGGGCGTCGCGCCGCTGGTGCGTCGCATGGTCGCCGCGCGGACGACACCGCCGCGGCTGACGTCGGCGGCGACGGCGACGGCCGCGGTGCTGGTGTCCATAGCGGCGAGTGCGCCGGGTCTCGTTGCCGCCGTGGTCTTGTCGGCGCTGGTGGCACCCGCCGTCGCGCTGTGGCACATCGACCTGCGTCTACGCGTGCTACCCGACGCGATCGTGCTGCCGTGCTATCCGCTGATCGGGGGCATGCTCATCACCGCCGCCGTCGCCACGGGCGACGGGGACGCCGCGCTGCGGGCGAGCGGCGCGAGCGCTTTGAGCCTGGCCGCCTACGCGGCGATGGCCGCGTGCGGCGGGATCGGGTGCGGGGACGTCAAACTCGCGGGCCTGCTCGGCTTGGCGCTGGGCTGGATCGGTTGGGGGACGGCGTTCACCGCGATCGTCCTGGCGTTCGCCGCGGCGGCGGTTCCCGCGCTGGTCGCGCTGGTGTCGCGTCGGGAGGGGACGATCGCCTTCGGGCCGCCGATGCTGCTCGGCGCGCTGGCGGCTACGTGGTGGGCGTGACCGTCGCCCGCAGCGGCAGGTGATCCGAGGCGGTGGCACCCAGCAGGGCGAAGCGGCTGAACGCGATGTCGTCGGTGCCGAAGATCCAGTCGACGCGGTTGACGGGGTGCACCGACGGCGATGTGGCGCGGTCGCCCTGGCCCGCGTCGTCCTGCGCGTTGTGGAATCCCGCCTTCGCGAACCGCTCGATCTCGGGCCACCCCGGCAGCGAGTTCATGTCGCCCGCGATCACCGTGTGTTTCGCGTTTCCCCACGCTCGCAACAGGACCCGAATCTCGGCCAGCCGAGTCGGCGTCACGTCACGGTGCTGGAGGTGGGCCGTCATCACCCGCACGTTCCCGTCCGCGGTGGTGACGGTGGCGGCGGCGTACGAACGCACCATGCTGCCCGCGCCCCGGGGCAGGTGGCCCGTCTCGACGTGGCTCAAGGGCAGGGTCGTCAGGATCAGGTTCCCGAACTGACCGTCGGCGGCGGGGGCCCACACGTAGCTCATGCCGAGCTCGCGCGACAGCCAACTCGCCAGGTCGACGCCGCCGCCGATCGGCCAGCCGCGGCTGACCTCCTGCAGCACCACCGTGTTCACGCGGGCGCCCACGATGGTGTCGCGAATCGCGAACGGGTCGACCGCGCCGTCGACGCCGGTCCCGTAGTGGATGTTCCAGGTCAACAGCCGCAGCGGCGCGACATCGGACTCGGTGACCGCCGAGGTGAACACCGCCATGGGCCACAACAAGACCGCGACCAGACCCAGGCCGATCGCGCAGGCACCGACCCGCCGCCGTCCGGCCGCGCGGACCCCCGGGCGCGAACCCAACAGCCCCACGACAACGGCGGCGCCGATCGGCACCGAGGCGCCGGGCACGCCCAGCGGCGTCTCGTAGTTGGCCTGGTACGGCAGCACCACCAGCACGAATCCCCAACCCGTGCCCAGCCCCGCCAGCGCCAGTCCCCACCCGGCGCTTCGCCGCCGTGACGGCTGATCCCACGCCGCGGTCAGGACCGCGCCCAGACTCGCGATCGTCAGCACCGCACCGCCCGCGGCGACCGCGCCGTGCCCAAGGAACAGCGCCGCCACCGCCACGACCAGCACCCCCGGCGAGACGAATCGCGGCAGGCACGACGCGGGCGCCGCCAGCGCCAGGCAACAGCCCGCGAGAATGAGCGCGGTCGCCACCGCGACGGACACATCGGACTGGGAGGCGACGAAGCTCGGTGAGGCCGCGAAGAACGCGGCCACCGCGACGACGGGTCCGCACAGTCCGACGCGCGCGGTCGCGGGCGCCGCCTCGGGGCCACCGTGACGACTCCACACGACGGCCACCAACAGTCCCAACAGGATCAGGGTGCGGGGCGCGGCGGCGATGCCGAACGGCGATCGCCATACCGCGTCCACGGTGAACTCGAATGTCCCGCGCAGCAGCGCGTCGAGCCCGATTCCGGCGATCAGCGCGGCGACCGCCCGCGCCGCCCCGTCGCCGCGCGCCTGATCCACGGCCAAGACCAACGCGATCAGCGCCACCACGGCGACCGCCACAATGGACTCGGGTGTCCGTGGCGCGTCGAACCCGGCGGCCAGCCGCCCGAGTCCCGCCGCGAGCACCGCGATCCACGCCGCCCGGCGCGGACGCGTCCACAAACCCGCGACCCCCGCCAGCCCGACCAGCGCGAACGCCCCCACCGCCACCGCCGCGGCGCCGGGAACCCCGTAGCGGCCCGCGAAGGAATCGACGGCGGGACCGCTGGCGCGCAACGACTCCAGCGCGATCAGCGTCGCCGTGGCGACGGGAAGGACGGGACGAAGCGCAGCGGCGAAGTGTTGGGGGGACACGAGGTCCGATGCTATCGATCTTTTAGAAGTCGAACATGACTCCGCCGGTGGCGCGGTCGGCGACGCAGGCGTTGGAATAGTGCCCGCGATAGTGCACGCGGCTGTTCTCCCAGTGCCCGTAGGCGGTCACCGTCACCGGGTCCCAGATCATCGGGCAGGGTCCGGCGTCGTACCCCGACTGGGCCAGGTCGCCGTGGGTCTCGGCGAGCAGGTCGCAGACCTGGGCGTAGTGCGGGTGGTTGCCGGAGTGCGGGTAGCAGCTGACGTACCTGGCGTCGCGCAGGCCGTCGCGGTCGCCGCTGACGGTGAAGGTGACGTACGCGCCGATCTGGGAGGTGGCGGGTGCGGCGTGGGCGGTGGCGGGAACCAGCGCCAATGCGGTGGCGGACAGGGCGAGCCCCGCGATTCGGGCCTTTGTGGACATCGAATGTCGCTCCTTGTTGAAATGTTTCACGTGAAGCGACGATGACACTACAGTGTGTTTGTGCGCGTTTCGGGCGGGCGCGGGAAAATTCACCCTCGGCCCGCCTCGGTCTCGGGCGTTCGGGCAGGCCATGACAGACTTGCCCGGTGTTGCGCTGGATGACCGCCGGAGAATCTCACGGACCGGCGCTGGTGGCCATCATCGACGGGCTTCCCGCCGGGATCGGCATCACCAGCACCGATATCGCCGCCGCCCTGGCACGCCGCCGCCTGGGTTACGGCCGCGGCGCCCGGATGAAGTTCGAGGCCGACGCCTGCGAGTTCATCGGCGGCGTCCGGCATGGACGCACCCTGGGCTCCCCGGTGGCGATCCGGGTGGGTAACTCGGAGTGGCCGAAGTGGGACAAGGTGATGGCCGCCGACCCCGTCGACCCCGGCGAGCTGGACGGCCTGGGCCGCAACGCCCCCCTGACCCGTCCCCGCCCCGGGCACGCCGACCTGGCCGGGATGCAGAAGTACGGCTTCACCGACGCCCGGCCGATCCTGGAGCGCGCCTCGGCGCGCGAGACCGCCGCGCGGGTGGCCGTCGGCGGTGTGGCCCGCGCCTTCCTGAGCCAGGGACTCGGCATCGACATCGTGTCCCACGTGGTGTCGATGGGAAGCGCCGCCGTCAAACCCGGCACCGTGCCCACCCCCGCCGACGCCGCGGCGATCGACGCCGACCCGGTGCGCTGCGCCGATCCCGAGGCCTCGGCCGCCATGGTCGCGGAGGTGGACGCCGCCAAGGCCGACGCCGACACCCTCGGCGGCGTGATCGAGGTGCTCGCCTACGGCCTGCCGCCCGGCCTCGGATCCCACGTGCAGTGGGACCGCAAGCTCGACGCGCGGGTTTCCGCCGCGCTGATGTCCATCCAGTCGGTCAAGGGCGTCGAGATCGGCGACGCCTTCACCCAGGCGGTGTCGCGCGGCTCGGCCTCCCACGACGAGATGACCCCCACCCCCGACGGCGTCGTCCGGCTCACCGACCGGGCCGGCGGCCTGGAGGGTGGCATCACCACGGGGCAGCCGCTGCGGGTGCGCGCGGCGGTGAAGCCGATCTCCTCGCTCACCCGCCCGCTGTCCACGGTGGATGTCATCACGGGCGAGCCCGCCGAGGCGATCAACCAGCGCAGCGACGTCGCGGCCGTCCCGGCCGCCGCCGTGGTCGCCGAGTCGATGCTGGCCTTCGTGCTGGCCGAGGCGGCGCTGGAGAAGTTCGGCGGCGACAGCCTCGGCGAGGTGGCCCGCAACCTGGCCGGTTACCGCGACAACCTTCCGATCGCATGAGCCCGATACTGGTCCTGGTCGGGCCGCCCGGCAGCGGAAAGTCCACCGTGGGCAGGTTGCTGGCCCGGCGGCTCGGCGTCGCCTTCCGCGATACCGACGCCGACATCGAAGCCCTGGCGGGCAAACCGATCCCCGACATCTTCGTCGACCACGGCGAGGAGCACTTCCGCGAGCTGGAACGCCGCGCCGTGGCCACCGCCCTGTCCGAACACGACGGTGTGCTGGCGCTGGGCGGCGGCGCCATCCTGGCCGAGGCCAACCGCGCGCTGCTGCGCGAGGCGACCGTGGCGTTCCTGTCGGTGGAACTGGCCGCGGCGGTGAAGCGGGTCGGCATGGGCGCCGGGCGGCCGCTGCTGGCGATGAACCCGCGCGCCACCCTGAAGGCCCAGCTCGACCGGCGCCGTCCCTTGTAC